>VHCZ01000020.1 GCA_016871535.1 Verrucomicrobiota bacterium | reverse complement strand
TTTTGTCCGTGGCCTGCGTTGGCTCGGTCCTTACAGCCCGCGTTGGGGATGCTCGGACCTCGCCGCCTTGGCCACAGCCAAAATCCCTCGCCGCAGGACCCCGCGCAATTTTCGGACACGCTCTTAAGCAGAGCTTCAAGATCGGGCTTCATCCGGAAAGGCGCTCCGAAGGATTGTGTCAGCCTCAGCGTCGGACAGCGGGTTGTTCAGGCTCTGCCAGGAGTCTTCCAATTGAAGGAGTTTCCCTGAAATCTCGGTCCCAAACTGCTTTGCAGGAAAGTCAGGGTCGCTCACCAGGTTCAGCAGTGCGCGCGCCCCGCGAATCATCCACTTCAACTCTTCCCGATATTCGGCCAGCCTTTCAGGCGAGGGTGCCTGTTCGATAATCTCTCGTCGCTCGCGTTGTCGGAATTCGTTGCATGACGTGATCCAGGCGCGCAGCAACGCCTCAGTGGCCGCGGCGGCTGGCGTCGCGCTCTCGAGATTTGGTACGAAAGGTTGAGCTTGGGCCAGGATCTCCCCACGGTGCCCTTGTGGCTGTACGGCGAGAAGGCCTTGCCGCTTGATCTCTCCGCCAGTTACGCGCACACCTGCCGGGAGCAGCGGATTGAGAATGCCAGTCGATGAGCGACGGAGAATCAGCCCGCAACCGGGAGCGGCGGCCCTTGCAACAACACCGTGTCACTTTCCCATCAGCCCCGCCGTTTTCGGATGCTGCCTGAGGAAATCCACGATGGCTTGCATGCCGAGGCGCTGATGGAAGTAGCCCATGGCTTCGCCGTCGCGGCGGTTCTTCTCGTAATGCTCGAATAACGCCTCGACCACGTCGGCGGTCTGTTCGCGCGGGACGCTGCGCAGATAGACTTTGCCTTCGTTATCCGTCAATGCCTCGCCCTGGTGCCTCGCGTCTTCCGTGCCCAGCAGCTTGATCTGGTAGCGGTCCTTGCCTGAGCCGACCCAGCCGATCGTTTTCGTCGCAGGCCGCGAGCATTGGCGCTCGCAACCGCTGATCCCGATCGATTCGGTCATGTGGCCCCAGCCCCGCCCGTCCAGTTCGTCGATCAACTCCGGCAAAAACAATTCCGAGTCTGTGTAGGACAGGCGGCAAGTGGGCAGCCCTACGCACGCCACTGAAGCTTTGCGCAAGGTTGAGTAATCCTTGCCGTGCCGTTTGCCGTAACCGAAGCGCTGCATCTCCGTCTCGAACCGCTTTTTGGCGTCCGCCGGGATGTCCGTGAAGAGCAGATCCTGGTTCGGCGTGATCAGGATGTTGACGGGAAAATTCTCCATCAAATGCCGGACCATCTTCTTCAAGTCGGCCTCCGGGCCGTCGATGAGCCGTCCGTTTTCGATGTAGGCGCCGTAAGCCCAGAGTCCATTCGACGGCTGCCGAATCCAACCGTGGTGCAGGTGCCGCGGCCCAATGTCGAGCGTTTCGTCGGGCGGATCGAAGACATTTCCGATGAGCGCGCGGACTTGCTCGCGGTACCAGTCCATGCCCTTGGCATGCACCACGTATTTCAGCCGCGCCCAATGCCGGTTCTGCCGGTCGCCCCATTCCTGATGGACTTTGACAATGGCGTCCAGTCCGGCGAGCAGGTGTTTCTCGTGGAAAATGCCGATCGGCTTGCCGAGCGCGCAGAACGTCGGCTTGCCATTGCGTTCGCCTTGACCGCCGCCAATGTAAACCTGGAAGCGCTCGACTTTGTTGCCGTCCAGAATGGGCGCGATGCCGAGGTCATCCGAGCGCAGTTCAACGCAATTGTCCGGCAAATAGCGCCCGGTCAGTTCGTCGAGATGGAGCGCCGAAAAAGCGATCTTGAATTTGCGGTTGAGCAAGTTCGAGCCGTAATGGAAATGCTCCTCAGGCGTGTGTTCCGCATTCGGATTGATTCCGAAGATTTGCAGGTGCGGCTCGATAGGCAGGCGAAAGTATTTGCCGAATTTCTGCGCCAGCGCGTTGGAATCAAAGAGCGTGGAATACCGCGACAGCGGGCAGCCCATGACGTTGCGCGTATTGTCGCCGCAGCCGTTGAGCGTGTAAAAGTGCGTCTCCGCGATGCGTTGAACGATTTCGCGCACGGACTTCTTGCGCACCCAGTGAAGCTGGATGTTCTGCCGTGTGGTCAGCCGGAGCGAGGGTTTGCCGTCCTGGTTGGCGGTGTGCTTCTCGGAAACCTCGTCGAAGATTCGCCACTGCTCGCGATTCAGCGGCCCGCCGCCAGCGATGCTGAACCGCATCATGTACAGCCATTCCTTTTCCGTGCCGGTGCGATCGCGATTGAATTCCAGGTAAATCCCGTGCGATTTGGCCAGCGCTTCGGATTCCCACACGATTTCGTCGATCGACAAATCCTGGAAATGTGCCTCCAGATGCCCGACGTACCCGCCGGAGTTCAGCTTGTTCAGTTCTTCTTTGCAGAGTTGCTCGCGCGGCGTTCGAAAATTCGGCGTCGGTTGAGCAGCCTTTGGATTTTGCGCCATGGGCTTAATCAACAGCATCGAACGAGGGCTGGCAAGTTCCAGAATGTCCAGAATGGGAGTAAACGGAGTGTCGGGGTATCGGAGTGACGGAGTCTGGGAGTGTTGGAGTGTTGAGAATCATCACCCCGATACTCCGAGACTCCGGTTCGGCGGTCTGGTCACGCCGGGAGTGTGAAGTAGAAAGTGGCCCCCTGGTCCGGGACGCCCTCGGCCCAGGTGCGGCCTCCATGCCGATGGATGACCCGCTGGACCGTCGCCAGCCCGATTCCCGTGCCTTCAAACTCGCTTTTCGGATGCAGGCGCTGAAAGGCGCCAAACAGCTTGTTTTGGTAGGCCATGTCAAAGCCCGCGCCGTTGTCACGAACGAAAAATGCGCGTTCACCGCTAAGAGCGTGTCCGAAAATTCCGCGGGGTCCTGTTTTCGCGCCAAAGGCCGGATGGCGAGGCGCAACGAAGGAGAATATCCTCCCTGGATCTTCGACTGAGGAGCAACGAAGCCAGGCGGCCTTTGGCGCGAAAACCCTCCGGGCGGCGGGTCTTTTGTCCGTGGCCTGCGTTGGCTCGGTCCTTACAGCCCGCGTTGGGGATGCTCGGACCTCGCCGCCTTGGCCACAGCCAAAATCCCTCGCCGCAGGACCTCGCGCAATTTTCGGACACGCTCTTAGCTCCGTCGTCCCGAACTCAATAGGCGTCTTCGGTTTCCTGCGCGTAAACTTCCAGGCGTTGCCGAGAAGATTGTCGAGCGCAACCCGCAGCAACCTGGGATCGCCCTGCGCGCTGAGGCCGGGCCGAATCACGAACTCGGATTCCCGTCCCGTTTCCGCGCGGCTGAGATCGTCCAAAATGGTTTGAGCCACGTGGCTGAGATTGACTTCTTCGCGTTTGATCTCGGCGCGACTCACGCGGGAAAGATCGAGCAAGCCATCGATCAACTGGCCCATCCGTTGCGTCGCGTCGCGGATGCGCGCCAGGTGCTTCTTTCCGTTCTCGTCCAACCGGGCACTCGTGTCCTCCTGCAACGCCTGGCTGAATCCGTCAATCGCGCGCAAGGGAGAGCGCAAGTTGTGGGAAACGGAATAGGAGAAGGCCTCCAGTTCCTTATTCGACGCCTCCAGTTGAGCGGTGCGCTCGCGCAACGCCGCTTCGTTCTCCCGCATCAGTTTCTCAGCCTGTTTGCGATCCGTGATATCCCGCGTGATCTTGGCAAAGCCCCGCAACTGTCCGGTGTCGTCCCGCAGCGCTGTGATGACCACGGCGAAACCAATGAAGATCCAATGAAAGATCAGGTCCTTCCGCTTTCGGACAAAATAGACCAGCGTGATCGGAATCGAGTAGTACGCGGTCGCGATCAACACGTCGGAGAGAACGTGCAGCCACACCACGCCTGGATTCCACAGGTAGCAGTGGCCGTGGGGCATGAATCCATCCGCAGAAAACAGTTGTCGCAGAAATTCCATAGAAGCCTCGCAACTCGATTGTCTCTCGCGCCTGCACCGCATTGCTGGCGCGAACCATTGGCCCAGGTCATGGCATCGGGCGCATGACCACTTCCTCTCGTTTCAGGTCCGGCGTCTTTTTAGTCCGGCTCCCCGAAATTAACAATCCTCCTGCGATTGGACCAATTCCCCAAACTGGGAGAAAGCCCCCACCACTCGTTCGGGCGCGAAATCCAAATCCTACGATGTTTCCTTCCGGCCAGGGCGCAAACCGGGCGGCAGGTTCCGGGCAAAACGGCGCCGCCCAAGACCGCCGCTGGTTTCTAAAGTCCGTCCCGGCTAAAGGCTGCGTTGTGATTCGCGAGGTAAATCTCCCTTCACCAAAAAAACGAAGAGCGACCCAATGCACAAGGCCGCTCTTCCTGTCCCTTCACCCGAAGGAATCAATGCCAATCCAAAGGAGTATTGGCGAAGGTCTAAGAGCGTGTCCGAAAATTGCGCGGGGTCCTGCGGCGAGGGATTTTGGCTGTGGCCAAGGCGGCGAGGTCCGAGCATCCCCAACGCGGGCTGTAAGGACCGAGCCAACGCAGGCCACGGACAAAAGACCCGCCGCCCGGAGGGTTTTCGCGCCAAAGGCCGCCTGGCTTCGTTGCTCCTCAGTCGAAGATCCAGGGAGGATATTCTCCTTCGTTGCGCCTCGCCATCCGGCCTTTGGCGCGAAAACAGGACCCCGCGGAATTTTCGGACACGCTCTAAGAGCAGGGGCAATGCCGAGATTCGATCTTTGAGATGCGAGCCGACGGGCCTTATCTTCGGAACAAGAACTCCTTGGAATTGAGCAGGCCCCAAAGAATGTCTTCCAACGCGGCCCGGTGATCGCCGGTTTGATCGACCATCGCGGCCAAACGATTCAGTGGCTCGTCCGATGGCCCGGTGCTCAGCGCCGTCCAATGCAACTCCGCGATCATCTCGCGAGCGGACTTGCCGGAGGCAAGCAGGTCGCTGATGCGGTTTCTTTTCTCGGAAATCAGTTCGTTCACCGTGGGGCCGCTGATCATCTGGAACGCCTGGCTCATGTTGCACTCGCAAGAACGTTCGGTCTCGGAAGTCAACAATCGCGGCGGTTTCCCGAAGATTTCCAAGAATTGATCCATTTGATTGGACCGTCGCTGGCCTTTGGCTTCGGGCCGCACTCCCGGAAGTTGCGCGGCGCGGAGTCCGGCGGGAAGGCCGGCGAACCTCAGCGGAACTCCCGCGACCTGACTCTGGGCATCCAGCAGTTGCTCCGCCGTGAGACGCCTCACCAAAACATGAGAATAGTTGGCCTCATCGTCCGCATTCGATTCGTTCGGCTCAGAGCTCAGTTGATAGGTTCGGGAAGCCACGATCACGCGCACCAGATGGCGGAGGTCGAAACCGTGCTCGATGAAATCACGGGCCAGCGCGTCCAGCAGTTCGGGATGCGAAGGCGGATTGGTGGCGCGGAAATCGTCGATCGGCTCAACCAGCCCGCGCCCCATCAGATGGAACCAGATGCGATTGGCCTGCACGCGCGCGAATTGAAGGTTCTCTGGACTGGTCAGCCACTCCGCCAGTTCGTTCAGCGCGTCGCCGTCCTGCAGACCAGCCGTGGCTGCCGTTCCGAGCAGGCGCGGTCGCGCGGGCTGTCCGGTGCGCGGATTCACCACGGCGCCGCGACGCGACGCGAAGACGACTTGTTCGCCTTTCCATTCGTGCTTGTCGCTCCCGATGTCGCGTTTGTTTTCCAAAACCTTGTAACTCACTTTGGAGAATACGCTGGACCAGTCGTAATAATCGTCCTGGGTCCAGCGATCGAACGGATGATTGTGGCATTCGGCGCATTGGAGACGGACGCCGAGAAAAACCTGCGCCGCGGCCTTGGCGCGCGTGGCGGGATCCCGATTGGGCCGGTGGTAGTTCGCCGCGGGATTGCTGTACGTGCTGCCGCGGGTAGTGAGAAGCTCGCGCACGAACCGATCGAGCGGTTTGTGGTCCGCGATGCTCTGGCGAATCCAGTGATAGAAATTCTGCACGCCCTTGGCATCGAGCGAGTGTGCTTCATTGCGCAAAACATCCGCCCATTTCAGCGCCCAGAAATCCGCGAACTCCGGACGTTCGAGCAACGTCTCGATGAGCCGGGCGCGCTTGCTCGGCGAGGAATCGTCCAGGAAAACCTGCGCTTCACAGGAGCTCGGCAAAAGCCCCAGCAAGTCCAAATAAGCGCGTCGCAGAAACACCGCGTCGGAGCACAGGTCGGACGGATTCATCCGCAACCGGCGGAGTTTGGCCAAGATGTGTTCGTCGATGTAATTTTGCGCGAGGGGGCTCGCTCCGGCGAACTCAGGCCGCGAGGGCACAAACGCCAGGCGAACCGGTTGCTGGAGGTGCAAGTAGCGCGCGAGAATCGTCGTTTCTCCAAAGCCGGCGCGTTCAGCCAGGCCGTCCTGGCTCACCTTGGCCAGGCCATTGGAGGTCTCGTAAACCGTCAAGGCGGTGACATCCCGCGAGGTCCCATCGGAGAAGCTGGCCTGAACGCGCAGTGGGACGCGATTGGCCGGTTCGACCAGGATGGCCTCGGCTGGCGACACCTCCAGACGCCGGAGCATTGGAGCAGAATCGGCGTCGTTCGCCATCCCAACGGCAATCCATCGGCGGAGAATCTGAAATTCCTCCGACTCTTTGTGGAAGCGCGAGCCTCCCTCGTGCGAGACCCTAGCGGTCGGTTTGAGCAAAAGGAGGCTTTGATCTGGGTCGAGCGAATTAATCCGCCGGCCCAGGGCATCTCGAGTCAACGTTTGATAATCCGTGTCCGGATCCTGCCCGCGCAGGGACAACTTGAAGCCGCCTTTGCCGTTCTTGTTCCCGTGACAGGTGCCGGCATTGCAGCCGGCTTTCGAGAGCACCGCCATGACGTCGTTGCGGAAGGAGACCGGCGCGCCTGGCACAGCGAGAGGTTGAATGGCGAACGCCACGAGCAAAACGGCACGGAAGCAGAAGGCTCTTTCCGCCACGTTCAACCCCGTTTGGAACCGAACGAGGTTGCGGCTAGCCGGATGAGTGAACTTGAATCGGCGCATTCTGGACTCCCCATAATCTGAGGCATGAACGAGCGTTTGACAACTCAGGAGGCGGGCTTGGCTACGTGATCTACGTGATCCAGCGGCTGAGGATTTTTATGGCGCGCCATTTCCCGTCGACTTTTTCGAGCACGATGGAGCCGCCCTCGGAACCCATGCGGTATTCACGAACTGTTGCCTCCTGTTCAGGATTCAACCCATCCAGTCATTGCTGGATAAAGTAACTCAAATTCTCCAGCTCAATCGCCAGGTTCACGTCGTTCACCATCACATCCTCCGGCACGTGCAGGACAATGGGGGAGAAGTTCAGAATGCCGGTGATGCCGCACTGGACGAGCGTGTTGGCGACTTCCTGGGCGGCAGAGGCCGGCACGGTCAGGATCGCCATCTTCACGCCGCGTTGCCGGACAATCTCGGCCAGCTTCTCCATCGGATAAATAGGCTGGGGCACTTGCTTGTTGCGCTTGCGCAGATCGACGTCAAACGCGGCGACGATTTCAAAACCTTCGGGTTCGAAACCGCGGTAGGAAAGCAAGGCCAGGCCCAGGTTGCCGACGCCCACGAGAATCACGGGCTGAAGGCGTGTCGTGCGCAGCAGATCGGAAATCATTTTGCTGAGCTGGGCGACGTCGTAACCCAGACCGCGCGTCCCGAACTGTCCGAAATACGCCAGGTCCTTGCGCAATTGGGTGGGCTTGACGCGGGCCGCACGCGCCAGCGCTTCGCTGGACACGGTCCGGATTTCATTCTCCTTGAGCCGGAGCAGGCACCGCAAATAGACGGACAAGCGGTAGATCGCTTTGCGGGGGATTTCAGGGCGGCTGTTCTTTTTCAAGCGCGGCGCAGACTAATGCACATACGCTTTGCGGGCAAGGTTTGAGGCGGTCAGTCGGAAATGAATTGAAGAAGGGATGGGGAGGATACGCGCCTTCGCGTGTTCCGACTGGCGCCTCGCCAGTCGGTGCGTCGTTGAAACCCTCTCACTAAACAGTGACCTGGTCGGCGAGGGCGCCGACCACCGCACGCGAGGCCGCGTGCGGTCCCCATCTCTCCTGACGGATCCGACTAATCCACAAACACCAACTCGTTCGACATAAGGAGGACTTGCGCGAATTTCTCCCAGGCGCTCAGTGGTTTGGGCGCTTCTTTCGAGCCGCTGAAGTCCGACTTCGCGTCCCAATCCGTGGCCGCGCCCGCTTGGGCGCGCGAGCCTGTGGTTTGCACGCGAACCGCCGGCGCCCAGATGAAACCGTCCGAATCGACGCTCTCGCGGCAATCGACGACGAAATCAATCGTGTCGCCTTTGTAAACTTCCACGCGATCGAGTTTCGTCTCGTGCTTTGCCTTCTGCGCCATCCAACTTCCCAATTCGCCCAAGCGGCTGGAAACAATTCGGCCCTGAACTCCGTCCCCTTTGTCTGTATCGTGACCCAAAGTGCCGCTGATGGTCACGACGGCGTCGAAAGGGGCAGTCCACCGCCGGATTGCGGCGTGCTGGCGATCATTTCCGGCATGGCCGCCCGTGGCCGTCAGCATCACCCAACCCCATTTCGGGTCCGGCAATTTCGGTCCGCCCTGCCAGGCCTGGCCTGTGAAGTGAGGCAGGGGCCGGAACTCGCTGACTCGCTTGGCCGCGTCGTCATACTGGCCCGTTCCATACGCCCACACGACAGGCTCGGAAATCAGTTGCGACACGGTTCGCTGGTCCTTGAGGAACTTGACCGCTATCTCGATTTCATCCGGCGCCGGGTCGCGCTGGTACGCCAGCCGATAAAGCGCCTTCAAGCGCCCTGCATCGTCCGGCTGCGCCTTGAACTCCGCCCGGGCGACGAATTGCCGCGCCTGTTGCGTCACGAAAGGACTGTTCAGCATGTAGAGCGCTTGCTGCGGCACCGTAGTCGAAAATCGCTGCGGACTCGTCGTGTCCGGGTTGGCGAAATCGAATGTGCGAAACATGCCGGGCAAATTCTGGCGCTCGATGAATCCGTAAATCGTGCGGCGCGCGGCGAACGGTTCGGTCGTGATATCGACGGCGCGGCCGCCGGCCGTGAGGTCCAGTTTGCCGGCGACGGTCAGGAGCGAATCGCGCATGGCTTCGAGGTCCATGCGGCGGCGGTTCATCCGCCAGAGCCATTGATTGTTCGGGTCGATCTGTGCCCAGCGCGGGTTGTGATCGCTACCCTGCTGATACACACTCGAAAGCACGACCGAACGAATCAGTTTCTTGACCGACCAGCCTTCCTCCATGAAGCGCGACGCCAGGTGGTCGAGCAGTTCCGGATGGGAAGGCGGATCGCAGCGCACGCCGAAATCACTCGGCGTGCGCACCAGCCCGACGCCGAAAAGACTCAACCAAACCCGATTCACAAAAACGCGGGCGGTCAGCGGATTGTCGCGGCTGGCGATGGCTTGAGCGAGTTCGAGCCGGCCGCTGCCTTTCTTGAATGGCTCGCGCTTCGCGCCGGCCAGGACCGCCAGGAATTGGCGGGGCACTTCGGAGCCGGGATTGTTTGGATTGCCGCGAATGAAGACGCGAGGATTGGAAGGCGAGGTGTTATCGACCAACGCCATGGCCCGCGGTGGCGCGCCCGGATGCATGGCATCGAGTTCATCCACCTTGCGCTGAAGCGCGCGGAAGCGCTGGGCCGTCGGAACGTCGAACAGTCTCCGAAACTCGGAAGAGGGCACATTGGCGGGAGAATCCGCACCGTAGAGAATCTGCCGGAGCGCTTCCAGATTGGGATCCGCAAAACCCGCGGGCGGCGCGGATTTCGCATCGCTGCTTCCGGACGCCTTCTCAAAAGCCAGCAGCGTTTCCTGCCAGCGTTTGTCCACGTCCGCGAAGAGTTTTCCGTAACGCTCCGCCACGTCTTTCATCGAAGCTGGAGGTTCACCCGCGAAGGCGAGCGCGACGAAGGGATTGACTGCAAGGGTCGAATCCGAACGACCGATCGCCCCTCTCCCTACCCTCTCCCCATCGGATGGGGAGAGGGTAAGGGTGAGGGGCGATTTTGTCGCTGGCGTTACGTCGGTTTCGGAGTCGTCGGGAGAACTGGACACCGACTGTCGTCCGACCGCCAGACCGAGTGTGAACTCGCGTGCCTTCGACGCGAATTCGTTGGTTGGAAAGCCGGTGAAAGCAACCCAGGGCGCAAAAACGGGGTGATGCTCCTTGCCCCAGGTTTCCAGGCGCGACATCCAACGTTGCAGCGTGGCCGGGTGCAATTTGCGTTCGCGCGCGAAGCCTTCGCCTCTCGATGGATTGCCCAGGAAACGCCCGTCGTAGGCCGCCAGCAAGTATTCACCGGTCCGTTGCCGAACCTGGGTCAACGCTTCCTTCTCTTTCGCAATGCGGAAACTCTCCAGCTCTTCCTGGCGTTTCTTGCGTTCGGCCAGGTAATCGTCGTAGGCCTTGGCGTTTGGGGTCGTGCCCAGCCGCGGTTGCTCTGTCGGTTCGGAGGAACTCGCGAAAACGCCGTGCAAAGAATAATAGTCGGCCGTGGGAATCGGATCGTACTTGTGGTCGTGGCACCGCGCGCAAGCCACCGTCAAGCCCATGAACCCGCGTGTCACCACGTCGATCCGGTCGTCGATGATGTCATTCTGGTTATTCAGAAAACGCCGGCCCAGCGTGAGAAAGCCCAGCGCTGCCAGCGTGCGTTTGTCCTCGCCCAGCGACAGGTGATCCGCCGCGATTTGTTGGAGCACGAACTGATCGAACGGCAAGTCGTCGTTGAACGCGCGGATCACGTAATCGCGGTAGGTGTAGGAGTACGGAAACCGGCGTTCCTCTTCGAAAACATAGCCTTTGGTGTCGGCGTAGCGCGCCACATCGAGCCAGTGCCGCGCCCAGCGCTCGCCGAACCGCGGCGAATTCAGCAAACGATCCACCACGCGCGTGAACGCGTCGGACGATTCATCCGACAGAAAATCCGCGACTTCTTGGGACGTGGGCGGGAGCCCGGTCAGATCGTAGCTCGCTCGGCGAATCAGCGTGCGCTTGTCTGCAAGCGGCGAAGGCGCCAGGCCATTGGCCTCCAATTTGGCCAGGACGAACGCGTCGATCGGAGTCTGAATCCAATCCGAATCTTTGACGCCAGGGACGGGCGGTTTTCGCACCGGTTGAAAGGCCCAGTGCTGATTAGTTGAGAGTTGAGAGTTGAGAGTTGAGGGCAATCCGATCCGAGGATCCGGAGCGCCCATTCTGACCCAGGCCTCCAGGTCGGCGATTTGATCGCTCGACAGCTTCTTGTCCTTTGGCGGCATCTGAAGGTGTTCATCGGCGTAGCGGACCGCCTTGATCAAGAGGCTCCGGTCCGGATCACCTGGGACAATCGCCGAGCCGGAATCGCCGCCTTTGAGCAAGCCTTGGCGGGTATCGAGCGAAAGCCCGCCCTTTACCTTTTCACTTTGGGCGCTGTGGCATTTGTAGCAGTGCTCGACGAAGAGCGGGCGAATCTTCGTTTCAAAGAACTCGACGCCCGCGGCGCTCGGCGCAGCAGCGAGGCTGAGTCCCGTGTTGCAGACCAGCGCCAAGATGGAAGCGCCTGGCGCCCAGAACGTGCAAAAAGTCGGAAGAGTCATTTCACAGATTACGGCCAAAGAATATCACGACCTCACTCGGCGGCCAAATCATTCCTGGCTTTTTGATGGTCACGAACGCCTGTATTGGCGAGATTAACCCTCGAATCAATGGAAACGGAAGCTCTTCAAAGCTTGATGGATGTCTTGAGACTGGATTGCGCGGCACTCGCAGCGCGTCTCGGTGGACGCGCCGAACATTACCAACGGCTAAGTAGATGCCGGCGGCTACCATTTCCGATCTGGGACGCTCTGCAACGACTCGCCTTTCGCAAAGGATATGCCTGGAATGCGAAAGCGCGTCGTTGGCAAAAGGCGGTCGTTGTTCACGAGATGGCGCAGTCCAAGTAATAATAAGAACTTCATCGTGAATCTGACATCCGCTGAACACCGGTGATCTTCTTGTTCCACTAGACTCTTAATATCCCCTCACGGCACCAGCCTCAACTCATTCGCCGTCGCCTCGCGGACCACAGCCGCCGCCGCGCGACGGGATGCTCCGGATTCACCGAGGGACCGAATGGCCTGCGACAATTTGGATTTCAGGACGGCCAGGCGCGAAGGATCATCCAACAGCGTCACCGTTGCGCTCGCGATCGCTTCCGGCGTGGCCTGACTTTGGATCAATTCGGGATAGAGCGCCTCCCCCGCCAGCAGGTTTGGCATTGCGATGTGATTGACCGTGATGATTTGCTTCGCGATCTGATAGGTCAGCCAGGACGTTTTGTAGATCACCACGGTGGGAACGCGGAAGAAACCGCATTCCAGTGTGACCGTGCCGGAGGACGCGATGGAAAGACCGGCTTCGCGCAGTGACTCAGCCAAACCCTTGGCTTGAACCTCAAGATCAGGGAGCGGCCCCGCAACCTTCGATGCAAAGTCAACCAGGTCCAGACTTGGAAGAACCATCCGCAAACGAACGGCGCGTTCTCTTCGGATGATCCTCACCGCGCCTGCCATGGCCGGGAGATGCGCTTCAATCTCGCGCTTCCGGCTGCCGGGCAACAAGAGCACGAGAGGCGTTTCCCAAAATTCCGCACTCCGCACTCCGCACTCCGCACTCCCATGCCGGTCGATCAACGGATGTCCAACAAACTCCACGCGCAACTGCGGAACACGCTTCGCATACCAATCCTTCTCGAAAGGAAAAATGCTCAGCAGCAAATCCACGGTTCGAGCCATCCGGTAAGCGCGGCCCGGCCGCGACGCCCAGACTTGCGGCGAGACGTAATAGATGATCCGGGGACTCCACACGTTGAACGTGCCGGCATGTCTGCGGACATAGCGCCTGACCGCTTCGGCAAAGCGCAGATTGAATCCCCCGAAATCGACCAGAACAATCGCCTCGGGTTGACGCTTCACGGCCTCGCAGAGAAGCGTCCGAAAAAATCCTTTGAACTTGCGGTATTGTGACAACACGTCCGTGAGTCCGAAAACCGAGTGCGCCGTCAGGTCGATCAGCACCTCCACACCGGCCTCTGCCATCCGCGGCCCGCCTGCACCGAAGAACTTTGGCGGCCATGGCATCGCCTGGACTGCCGGCAATTGCTTTAACGCCAGGACGAGTTCAGACGCGAGCAAATCGCCGCTCGGCTCGCCGGCGATCAGCATGATTTGAGTTCCAGAGCTCACGCCTGTCCAATCTGCCGCGTGATCTCCAACGCCAGGTCCAGCGCCCGCTTCGCCGATTCTCCGCTCACAATCGGCGTGCGCCGCGCTTCAACGCACTCAATGAAACTGCGCAACTCCAGCTTCAGCGGCTGTTCTTTTTCCAACGGCACCGGCTCGCGCACGATCCGTTTCCCGCCGTATTCGCTGACGATGGTGGAGTCTTTCGAAGCCAGAAGTTTCTTGAACAGCGAGGTCTCGCCTTCGCCATCGCGCGCGATGCGATAGACGAATCCTTCCTGGGCCCGGTAATCCAGCGAGACGTAGCTGGTCGTGGCGCCGCCGCTGAAGACGCGGATCTTGCGCAGGCGTTCGGGGCTGACGCGGCTGGCGGTCAAGTTCGCCACGCAGCCATTGGCAAACCGCAGCCGCGCATTGGCAATGTCCTCCGAGGCGCTCAACACGGGAATGCCCACCGCATCGACGCTTGTGACGGGCGACTTCACGAACGCGAGGACAACATCCAGATCGTGAATCATGAGATCCAGCACCACGCCGATGTCGGTGCTGCGACCCGAGTAAGGCGACAACCGGTGGGCTTCGATAAAGCGCGGGTCGGTCGCCACCGTTTCCAGGTATTTGAACACGGGATTGAACCGCTCCACGTGACCGACCTGCAAAACGACGCCTTGCTCTTGCGCCAACCGCACGAGTTCGGCAGCTTGGGACGCGCTGTCCGTCATCGGTTTCTCCACCAGCACGTGCTTGCGTTGGCGCAGCAGTTGGCAAGCGAGTTCGTAATGGGTCGCGGTCGGAGTGACGATGCTGAGGGCGTCGCTCGCCGTCGCGGCTTCGTTCACGGAACGAAACGCTGGCACGCGCAGTTTGTCCGCTGTCTTGCGCGCCGCCTCCGGCAGGATGTCATAGACGCCGGCGAACTCCACGCGCCCCGCCGCCGCCAATTCCGCGTAGAACCGGGCGTGCTCTTTCCCTAGCGCGCCAACTCCAAAAACCGCGACTCTGATCTTCTGTGACATGCGGCGAACTTAGTCAGGGTAATGGATGACGGCGATGCAAAATCCAGAGCCGAATCCACCTCAGGTCGTGAGTGCACACTTCTCGAACTGTGCTTGTGGCTGGTTACTTTTCCCGGGCTAACCGCGCCAATTCTTTCTGAATGCCGTGAGTGCAATCGACCGCAGCGTACAGACCTCCCTGTTGCGTGATGAAATCTCGCGCTTCCAATTTCCTGAGATGTCGCACCAACGCCCAGGTGGAGATTCGGGTCTTGGCTCGCAGTTGGCCCAGGGAGTGCGGCCCGTTTTGCAGAACGCGAAAGATTTCTACTCGACGCGGATGCGTGAAAGCTGTTGCCAATCGGAAAACGACCTCCACAGCGGTTGTTTCTCGTTGGAAGAGTGCGCGAAGGGCCGTCACCAAACACGCAGAAGCGCTGCCGTTCGTCGCGCAACTGAGGCGATACTCCACGCAGCGACCGACGCGGCGCGCTGTGAGCAATCCGCGCGCTTCAAGCGCCCGCAGATACTCACTGGTTAGCGAGCGTGGTCGGCCAAGACGTCGGGCGACCGCACAGACCTTTTGGCCTGGTTCCTGGACCAGCAGGCGGAACATCTCCAGGCGTGTGCGGTTGGCGAGTACACGGCAAGTGCGCCAGAGTGTTGGCTGAAGAGGCAAGGTCGTGGGCATGTGCACACTTTCCGAACTGTGCTCAGTTCGGTCAAGCGCGGGCTGCGTCTTGGCCGGTCTCCTTGAATTCCGCAGACGCCAGGCGGACAGGCGGCAATGCGCGTCGGTGCGCGAGACAGTTAGGTCACTTCTCAATTGCCGATTCAACTTGCTGTGGCAGATTTGAAGCCGAGATTCCGCCAAAACGCCGCGCTCGCCAAGCGTCATACTTGTGAAATTCACCACCATCGCGTTGAACACAAAGCGAGTGCGCTGGACACTCGCAAGTGTGATCTTCCTCGCCGGATTGATGGCTGGCTACGTTCTGTTCCGGTCGCTTCTCGACGCGGCGCCAGATCAACGCAAGACAGTCGTACAATTGATCCGTGAGCTTCCGTGAGCTTCGCAAGCAAGACACGGCTTTGGGCAGGTTCTGGCAGGCGCTGTGGCCAAAACTTCCCCAGGTGGCGCAGAAGCGCCTGATCAAACTGGAACCCAAGCCCGCCCAGCTAGTGCGGAGAGCAGCATGTGAAGCGCTCTTCGATATGCAAACCGGAGCCGCCGAAGCGGTGCCCACACTGATCGAGACCTTGACCGACTCCGATCCGCAGGTGAAATGGACGGCCATTCGGACTTTGGGAGAGATCGGACCGTCGGCTTCGGATGCCCTTCCTGAACTGGTGCGGGTTTTCAAAGGCGGCTTCAATCCAGTGCCTCCTGGTGCAGCGAAATTGGCCGCTGCCGCCTCCGTGGCCCTAGCGCAGATTGCCCCAGCCGATCCGCTCGTTTTCCATTTGCTGAAAGGTGCCTTGGAGGAAAAGGCTGCGTCAGCAAATTCATCTGATTTGGCGCTGGCTACCGTGTCCGGTTTGGAACAGATAGCCGGCGCTGGGCATGACATCGTCTCGACGCTGCTCGCGACGCTGTCCCAGGCCGGTGCCAGCGCTCTAAGATATCGGATATTGTCGGCGCGCGGACGGATCGGGCAACAACCGCAAAGCGTCGTGCCCGTATTGATCGACGCACTGCGCAGCGAGGATTCGGCGCTTCGCAGCGCTGCTGTTGAATCTTTGGGCAGCTTTGGAGCCGCCGCCGCCCCAGCCGTGCCAACTCTCATTCTGCTCGCCCGAGAGTCGCTCGCGCAGACGAGGAACCGAGCTCAAGAGTCGCTCGTACAACTCAGAAAGCGCCTTGGCACATCCTCGACCCGACAAGACGGGCCTGAACTGCCCACCGATCCGCAACCCATCGGCCTGTTCAAGCGGTACGGGCTTCTGCCTGAGGTCGATCCCATGAGCAGCAGTCTGCTCCGAACCCTTGGCAGCATCGGTCGACCAGCGAAGGAGGCGATTCCTTTCCTCGTGGAGGAATACAACCAACGCGAAAACCCGGCCCGCTGCGAGGCAGCTTTCGCGCGCTGGCAAATCGACGGCGATGTTCAGGCCGTGTTTCCCGTCTTGCTTGAAGGAATTCGCCATCCGGTTTTTCACGAGCGCTCCCACATGATTCCGTTCTTGAGAAGGATCGGATCGGAGGCCGTTCCTGTCTTGCTGGTGGCGTTCCGTGACACCGACAGCACTGTCCGGGCGACGGCAGTCGAGTGCCTGGCGAAGATTCAGCCGGAGGCATTGCTGGACCCGGTTATCTTGAAGTCCGGAATCAACGACTCGAATTTGAGCGTCCGTATCGCCATGATTCAAGGGCTTGGAGCTTGTGGTGAAAAGGCGGCGGCGGCGGCGCCGCTGTTGAAGCCGCTACTGAATCATTCCAAACACGTCATCCGCAAAGTAGCGACGGAGGCGCTTGAGAAGACTGCTCCAGCACAAACCAAGAACGCTTCGGTCCACGAGTCACCTCCTAAACCGTAACAGAGCGTGCAGACCTTCAACTTCCATCCCGCCGCCGTCTGGTGGTTCCAGCAGCGATTCGGCACGCCGACGGAACCGCAAGCGCAAGGCTGGCCCGCGATTCAGTCCGGCCAGAACGTTCTCATTTCCGCGCCGACCGGAACTGGCAAAACGCTCGCGGCTTTCCTGGCTTCGCTGGACCGACTCTTCCGTGAGGCTGCGACAGGCAAGCTGCCGGATGAGACGCGAGTTGTTTACGTCTCGCCGCTCAAAGCACTCGGCCCATGAACCACGCCCGGCATGTAGTCCCGGCTTTAGCCGGTCGGGTGCCCCGGAGCCGCCTAAAGGCGGGACTACAAACCAACGCCGGTTCATGGGAAGTAGGAATTGCAGCGTCGGCGGCAATCCGTAAAAATCCGGGCATGGATGAATCGGCTCGGCTGTATCTGGACCTCCTCAAGAAGTGCCTGACGTTCGCTTTGTGGGAGGAGACTCTGCTCATGCCCTTTGACACCGCGAAGGCCTCGGCTCCGGGAGACTTGGTGGAATTTGATATGGGCCTGAGAAAGCTCGGTTACTGTCTGGCCCGAGAGTTCCCTTATCGCCGGGAGATTGCGTGGGAAGGCGAGGGAATCACCTACCTGGGCTACACCATGATTGGAATGAAGCGGCTGGCGAATTTTCAGGAGTGCATCGAACGCGCGATTGAGGAGAACACCCCTGGGGATATTCTCGAAACCGGCGTCTGGCGCGGTGGCGCATGCATCTTGGCGCGCGCGGTTCTGAAGGTGCGTCGGGTCTGCGAACGAAAGGTCTGGCTCGCGGACTCGTTCCAAGGTTTGCCGCCGCCGAACGCCGAAAAATATCCTCTCGACCAAGGCGACGACCTTTATCTGAATCCGTTTTTGCGCGTGCCTGTGGAAGTCGTGCAGGAGAATTTCCGGCGGTTTGGGTTGCTGGACGACCAGGTTTGTTTCTTGAAGGGCTGGTTCAAAGACACGCTGCCGACGGCGCCGGTTGATCGGCTGTGCGTGCTTCGCCTGGATGGCGACCTCTATGAGTCCACCCTGGATGCGCTGACGGCGCTTTACGACAAAGTTTCCATAAACGGATTCGTCATCATCGACGACTATGACGGCAAGGGGTGTCGCCAGGCCGTCACGGATTTCCGACACACGCGGGGAATTCGCGACGAGATCATCCCCATCGACCAACACGGGGCTTTTTGGCGGCGAACAAGATAGAAGCGATGGATCTCACTCTGTCCTCCGGATTCTTGGCGTGTCGCCTCACTTTGAAACCGAACCATCTATCTATTCGTTCCCCGCACCACGGTCTTGACTCTTTCAAGTCGAACAAGGTCGCGCTTCTGCTGCCATTCAGAGCCGAGCAGTCCATACACGAGCCCGTCCTGGGGCTCGCCTTGAACCCAATAGTGTTCCCGGAGCAGGCCTTCGCGACGGAAGCCAAGGCGTTCCAGAACTCGGATTGACGGGCTGTTGCGCGGGTCCGTGTCGGCCCACACGCGATGCAATTGCATCTCACAAAACGCGAATTGCAGAAGAATGGGTAAAGCTTCGGACATGTAGCCTCGCCTCCAGTTAGGCCGGGCCAGTGCGAATCCGAGCTCGGCTCGGCGGTTCTCCATGTCCAACGCGGCCAGCGTGCACGTTCCGATGACCACATCCGTGTCGAGCAGCGCCACGCCCCATTGAAACAAAATCCGGTCCGCAAATCTGGCACGGATCTCCTCGAACAACGCTGTGGCTGCGCTGAGATCGCGCAGCACCGGATGCCCCCAGTAACGAGTCACTTCTCGATCTCCAAAGATCGAGAACAGGGAGGGCACGTCGCGCCCGCTTCAACGGCGCGTGCAATCACTCGATCCGGATCATCCACGGACAATTCGACTCGCGCGGTTGTGGTGCCGATTTCCTTCGGGCTGGCGAAGCGGCTCTTCACCGGCTCGTGCAAGAAAAAGGGCGCGCCGTTAATCTCCAGGCCAGCGACTGAACCCAGGCTCCAGAGGACTTCTGCGCCAAGCGCCTTGTGGTACCACGCAACCGCCGCCGGTGTATCCGGCACCGCCAGCATGACCGAAAGGCCTGTTTTGTTATCCGATGAGTGCATGATTTTTCCCTTCTTGCAGCCGTGTGATTTAATACCGGGCTCTCTGCGCGCTCAACGGCTCGGCAACAAGCTAGCCACCAAAAGCACAATGGGTCGTCGAGGCTTGAGGACGGAGGTTTTCAAGCTGAAGGCAAGATAGTTACCAGCGCGGCACTGTCAACGAATGCGTAATTGCTGTAATCGGTGCGTGCGATTCAGACTCTCGGTCAAATTCCTCCTGTCCCATTTGCGGTCGTGCTTTGAATGCGAATCGCTGGACGGAGTTTGACTGCGCGGCTGCACCGAATAGGCTCTGGGTTATGATTCGTCTGCTGTTGCTGCTTTGCTTTGTTGCGGTGTCCGCGCTCGCCGACGACGTGGCGTTGGTCCGCGTGGGAGAAACCTGGCGCTACTTCCCGGCCGCGGCGGAGCCGTCCGGCGGCGGCAACGCCTGGAGTCAGATCGCATTCGACGACTCGAAATGGCTCTTGGGGCAAGCCGGATTCAGCGCGGGACTCGGGACTGAAGCCACGCAGTTGCCGGAGATGTTCGGAGTTTACGTCTCGGCTTATTTCCGAAAGCCGTTCGTCCTTTCCGATCCCGCTCAGATCAAATGGCTGACGCTGCGGATCGATTACGACGATGGTTTCGTCGCGTACCTGAACGGAAAAGAAATCGCGCGGAGGAATATGCCGGGACCTGCCGGCAGCTTCGTGCCATTCAACGCGCCCGCGACCAGTGCCCACCGCGTCGGCCTGGTGGAGGAGATCGACGTCCGCGCGTTTGCCGGATTGCTCGCGCCGGGGACAAACGTCCTGGCCATTCAAGCGCACAATTCGTCGTTGAAAGATTTTGATTTCGTCCTGGTTCCGGAACTGCGCGGGAATTTCACGCGCGGCCCCTTTCTCCAAAACGCCACCAGCCGGAGCATTCAGATCATTTGGAAAACGCTGGCCCCGGCCGACACCGCCATTGAATACGGAACCAATTCCACACTCGGACTGACTCTGTCGGATTCCACGTTGGCGACCAACCACGTGGCCACGCTGACGAATCTCGCGCCGGACACGGCTTACTTCTATCGCGTGCGCAGCGCCGCGAACGGACAGATCGCGGTTTCGCCGGTGGAGACATTTCGCACGCTCAAAGCCAGCGGGTCGCTGAGCTTCGTCGTGGTCGGCGACACCGGGGTTGGTTCCCGCGCGCAATACGACATCGCCGAGGTCATGCGCAAGGCGAAGCCGGATCTCGTGCTCCACGCCGGGGACGTGATTTATCCGTCCTTCACTTACACCTACGCCGACACACGATGTTTGAGCGTGTACGGACCGCACATGAAGAACGTCCCGTACTTTTTCGCGCTGGGGAACCACGACCTCTATTCCGGAGACGGGCCGTTTCTGGATGCCTTTTATTCGCCGACGAACAACGTCCCGCTGGCGGTCCACGCCGCGGAGAGGACCAGCCCGGAGCACTATTACTCCTTCGATCACGGCGATGCGCATTTTGTAGTCTTGTTTGCGCCTTTCCTCAACCAATACCAACTCAAAGTGGACGACCCGCAGCACAGATGGCTCGCGGCAGACCTGGCCGCCTCGAAGAAGCCGTGGAAATTCATTACCCTGCACCATCCGATGGCCACTTCCGCGCTGCACCGGTTCGATGACTACAACGGCAATGGCATCGCCGACCGCACCGATGTCCTGAAATCCGTGCTGCCGCTCGCCGCCAAACACGGCGTGCAGATGGTCATCGCGGGACACGATCACGTGTACGAGCGCTTCAATCCGACCAACGCGGTTTATCCCATCGTTTCGGGCGGAGGCGGCGTGGGGCTTTATCCTTTGGCGGAACTGGACGCGACGAGCGCTCAAATCTGGATTCGGCACAATTGCGCGCGAGTGACGATCGAAGGAGATCGCCTGCTGCTCGAAGGGCTTTCGCAGACGGGCGAGGTCTTCGACACCATGACGATTTATCGGACGCTGCCGCCGCCGAAGACCTTCGAAGCCGCCTGGCACACGCCAGTGATCGAGTCGCACCCGGCGGATGACAACGACGGCAACATTTACGGGCAGCGGTTTGATTTCGCGGGCGCGCCGATCCCGACGTTGCCCGGGCAATTCTCGAACTTGGGCCAGGCCTATGTGAACAACGACCGCGCGAATGTGTACGTAGGAATCGAGCAAGCCATGATCAACCCGGACAACAACATCTTCCTGTTTCTCGAATCGCCCCGCGTCGCCGGAGTGACGAATCTCGCGCAAGTCGGGAACGGCAAAATTGATCCCGCGGGCGAAGGCGCCGACGGCCTGGATTTTCTGGTGAATCTTTCCTTCACAAATTTCACCCCGAGCCTGGGCTGCGTTCTGGGGGATGAATGGGCGGACGTTCAGTCACGCTCCTTCGTGCGCCCTGGCCTGGCGACGAGCGTGGGCCAGGGGATCTTCCGGTTGGACGCCGCAATCAGTGACGTGCCTGGCGCCCGGTTCCAGCAATTCAATCGTTCTCCACAATTGGGCGGAGTCCTGGGCGAACAGAACGCCAATTTCATCGAAATCGCCATTCCCTACGCCGCACTGGGCAATTTGCAGCCAGGCGATACGATCAAGCTTGGCGCCGTGGTGGGCGGAGGCGAATTTGATTTGAGTCCCGCGCGGCAGGCTCGTCAGTTGGACGCGAGTTTCCTCGGCGCGTCTCTCAACGGGTCTGGAACCGGGCCGGTGGTCCTTGGCGGAGTCAGCGTCCAACTCGCCGTCGATCCCGATCCCGACGCGGACGGATTAGCCAGCGAAGTCGAATTGCGCATCCGGACCGACCCGAACAAGCCAGATACGGACGCCGACGGCCTGCCGGACGGCTGGGAAGTGACGCACTTGCTAAATCCCTTGTTAGCCACGGCGGACGATGGCGCGGCTGGGGATCCTGATCATGATGGGTTCGCCAACTTGTCCGAATATCTGGCGGGCACGAATCCGCGGGATGCCCGGTCCGCGCTCAAGGTCCAACTCCAGCCGTTGGGGAACCAGAAGTACCGGCTTTCCTGGCCTTCCGTCCCCGGCCGGAAATATCAAGTCCAAGCCGCGTCCAGTCCGTTCGGGGTTTTCGCCGACGTGGCGAGCACGAACTTTCCGGTGCGGGCGAATTCAGCCGTTTCGATTTACGAAGAGGATTTGAGCGCCTCGCTCTCCGGTTCACGATTCTACCGAGTCCGTCTAGCGCAGGAGTGAGCCGGAGGGGAAGCGCGAGTCTGGGTGAGGGTGAAAGCTCCCGAAAATCCGGTGCTTGAGATTGGGCGATGGCTCTCCCTCACCGCGGCCCTCGATCGTTGGGTGCTCAATTACACATGCCTCCGCTCCAATACTCCGTCACTCCACTCTCGGTTGTGCCGCGTCCAGATGCCTGCGGAACATGTGTGTGAGGGTTTTGACGGCGAGTTCGGGCGCGAGAAAGGGCTTGGACACGACATCGTCGCCGCCCGCGCGCGTCGTGGTGACCCGAATGTCGAATCGATTCAGCGAGGTGAGGAAGATCACCGGCGTTTTGGCGTGCTGCGGAAGCGTGCGCAGCTTCTTGCACAGATCCGTCCCGGTCATTTGCGGCATGTCCACGTCGAGCACGACCAGATCGAACGAATTCGCGGAAATGAGCGCAATCGCTTCCAGCGGATCCGCGACGGCGGCGCACTCCAACTGAATCGCTTCGAGGGCGCGGGCAGTCGATTTGAGCGACACGACCGAATCATCCACGACCAGTATCTTGGCCAGGGGAGGCTCCCAGAAACCGCGGGCTGTCTGCGCATCTTTGAACAGGCGTTGCAGAATCGGGCAAGCCTGCAGCAGCGTGCGCGTGGCGGAGGGCGTGCGGTTCTTCCTGTTCTCCACGAGATTGGCCGCCAGGCTCTCGAACACTTTCAAGAGACGCCCAAACGCGCCAGCCGTGGCCGCAGGAAGGATCTCGTCCAGGCGGCGCAAGCGCTCGACGATCTTAACCAGCATCTCGCCCTGCGCGTCTTCGCTTTGCTCCATGAGCAGCCTGCGCGTGTGCGATTCGAGTTCCTGCAAAATGGGCGCGGCGTCAGCCGTGACAGGCGCCGCGGCTTCCGCCGATCGGATCGGCTCCGGGACGACAGGCGCCTTGTCCTCGACGGGCGGCGGCGGCTTGGGTTGGACGGGAGGAGGCGGCGCTTTTTGAACAGGCGGTGGTGGCTGGAGGGAAACGAGAGCAGGCGGCGAACCGGGCTTCAATTCCTTGTGAACCGGCTCCGCGACCAACTCCGCGCTTGGCGATGGCATCAAGGTTTCTTTCTCCGCCAAGCGCGGCGCAGGTTCAGGCGTTGGTGAAGGCGTCTCAACGGAGGGCGGACTTAGCGGTGCGGAACCCTCGCCGTTCGGGCTGGCATCCGGCGTGGACGTGAGGAGTTCCTCCACAATGCCGAGCATTTGTTCCGGCGAAGTCTGCGCCTTGTGCAGAAAACGGTTGGCCAGCCGCCGCATGCGCACTTCTTCGTTGGGCAGCAGCAGGGAGCTTGTGAAGACAACCACCGGAAGATTCTCGGTAGCGGTGCTGGAGCGGAGCGCCTCCAGAATCACGCTGCCGCGCACCTTGGGGAGGACCAGATCCAGCAGAACCACGTCGGGTTGAAAGCTCCGCACGAGCTGGAGCGCTTGCCGGCCGTCCCCAACTATTTCCACGCGGTATCCCTTGCGGACGAACGGGAGCGAATAGGCCATCGCGAGGACCTGCGAATCTTCGACAATCAGAATTCTCTTACCCATTACGGCCAGATCGTTGCGCCGAAAGTCGCCAGACGCGCATCCCAGCCAACGGCGTGTTTGAAATCGACAAATTCAGCGCTGTTGCGAAGTATTGTCCGGCAGATTTGGCGAAAGTCAACAGGCAGGTTCAAGGGTAATGGCGGCGGTCTTTGTGCTCCGACAAAGACGGGGGAGTTGCGTCTGCGCCTGCGTCACCGTGAGCGTCTTCTTGATGATGACTTTTGCAGAGCACGCACGATCGCCGAGGCCAAACCAAGCCGTCTGGCCAGAGGTGCCCGGCAGGCATGAGCGCGACGGCCGACAGAATCAATCTTGGTCCTCGAGATCAAGGACTTGTGAGGACTTGTGTTACCCGCAAGGGGGAAGTCGTCGCTTTTATTGTGCCGCGCAAGCGGATGGCCGATTTGTTGGAGCAGATGGAAATTCTGTCTAACCCGGAAGCGATGGCCGCAATTAACAAAGCAAAGGCAGGGAAAACGAAGGATTATCCGATCAGCGTGCTCGAAGAGGATTCGAGTCACGATCGAGCCGCAACCCCTGGCATTCATCGTCAAGGATCCGCCAAAATCTCCGGCCGGAGCCGCCCGACAACCTGGCTCGGCAGCCTCTGATCCAGGGAGCTGTGCGCGGGCTTCTCCGGAGCGACGTGACCATCGCAGAACAGGGCGTTCGCAACGCGGGAGTGTCGGAAGTGGACCGTCGCTTCGTTCGTGTTCAGGTAGTAGAATTCTTCGAGCAAGGGATTCCGCGGCGATGCCGGCGCCTGAAAGGTGTTCACTTGCGCGGAGTCGGCCAGGAACACGAGTTCGGCCGCGCGCGCAAGCTTGTCCATGTTGATGGGAGGCTGAGCGGGCGGCGGCGACAGGACCAGATTGTAGCCGTAACCGAACGACGCTCCGGTCGCTTTGAGTTTGAATTGCGGGCTGAGGTAGTTCAGCGCGGGACAGACTTCCACACCGCGGCCCGCGAGGTACGGATGGAGCGCGCCTTGCGCGCGGTCGAAACGCCGCGCGCCTTCACCGCCGTTTTCCAGCCAGCCGAACCAATAGACCTGGCCTCCATTGGTTGCCGCGCCTCGCCAGCGAAAAGCATTGCCAGCGTTGTCGTCCCAATACATTTGCCCGGCCAATCCGAGTTGCCGGAGGTGGCCCACGCACTGGACGCGCCGCGCGGAAGACTTCGAGCGGTTGAGCGCGGGCAGCAAGAACCCAGCAAGCAGAACGATCACAGAAATCACCACGAGCAACTCGACTAGCGTGAACGCGGTCGAGGACGTTTGTGATTGGTAACCTTTCAGTGAACAAGGGTGGGGCGAGGCTCCCGCCGAGCCGTTCGTCGATGGCCATTGGCTCGCGAGGACGCTTGCCCCACCTTCACCGAAGGAATGCCCTAATTGTTCAATTCCACGCCCCTCCACTCGCGCGAACTGAGCATGACCGCGGATGGCCGGCCAGGAGCAGAGTTCCGGATGAATCAGATGGGCCAGCAATTCGACTCCTTCAACGATTCGCGGGCCGGGCCGGGCGAAATAGGCGTTC
This sequence comes from Verrucomicrobiota bacterium, assembly GCA_016871535.1. Taxonomy (NCBI): domain Bacteria; kingdom Pseudomonadati; phylum Verrucomicrobiota; species Verrucomicrobiota bacterium. The sequence continues at coordinate 19,708 of VHCZ01000020.1, read as the reverse complement.
GCATCCACGGCGAAAACGTTGCCTCCGCGCACCGCCGGCAATTCGCGCCAGCCCGGTTCTTGAAGAAGTTGATTAGTCTGGACTATTGCTCGCTCCAGGTTGAAGCCGCAAGGCATCACGATCAAAACCTCCGGCGCCCACCTCGCGATGTCGTTCCAGGCAACGCGAACAGAATCCGCGCCTTTGCGACCCAACGCGTCCACACCTCCGGCGATTTCAACCATCTCCGGCACCCAATGGCCCGCGCAGTAGTACGGATCGGTCCATTCCAGGCAGAGGACTCGAGGGCGTCGCGGAACGCGGCTCGTCAGTTCAGCGATTCTGTCCAGGCGGGCTTGATGGGCGGCGATGATTCGTTCGGCTTCCGCCCACCGGCCCGTCGCGGAGCCGAGTTGGCGCAAGTTTTGGTCGATGTCTTCCAAGCAGCGGGGCGTGAACCAGAGCACTTGGGGTTTGGAGCGCAACGCTTGCAGGACCCGCGCGATTTCGTTTCCGGATGGCGCGCACACATGGCAGAGAGCTTGAGTCAGAATGTGCGTTGGCGCGAGCTGTTCGAGGAGTTGTTCGTCCGTTTGATACAAACTCTCGCCGCGTCCGATCCGTTCACTGGCTGCGGCATCGATCTCACGCAGGCTCATCTGGTCCACAGGCAGCACGCTCCGGACGACAACCAGCTTGCCACGCACGGCAGCGGGATAATCACACTCGTGAGTAATCCCAACCAGTTGATCTGCCAGTCCAAGAGCGCACACCATCTCTGTGGCGGCGGGGAGAAACGAAACGATACGCAGTTTTTGATCTTTCCTTCTCGTGGCCAACGCCTGCAGCACGCGAAGCTTTTCAGCTTCGGGCAGGCGAGGCCACGAAGCGATTTCCGTCAGGGTTCGAAAACACCCCACACAGTGAGCTGCGGTCTCATCCAGGCGACAAACGCCAATGCAGGGAGAAGTCGTCACAACTTATCCGATCACCAGATCGCTCCCCAATAAGCCGGTCATCAGCACCAGAAACGCGGCGTGTTTGTCAGAGAAGCACGCACCGCCGAAGAGGGCCATCCCGGCCAGAACGGTGAATGGAGTTTTGTTCATGATGTTCCTTTCCTTTCTTGGTTTGGGTGGAACGGGCTACCAGCCCGTTTTCGGCGGCAACTTGCCGCCGAAAACGGCGGCAGGCTCGTTGCCCGCCGCAACAGTGCAGTGGCTTGTTCCATGGTGAAGGCATTATTCAAACGCGCCTTCAGTCTGTTCGTTGGGCTTTGATTCGATAAAAGCGCCACCGGCCAGATGTTGAGTTCGTATCCCTCAACGTGAGTTGGCTGTCGGTGGCCAGCACCGGAGCCGAGGCTGCGTTCCACGCTCGCAGATCCTCAGTCCTTTCGAGCACGTAGCTCCAATTCGTCCGAGCGGAAAAGGTCCCTTGCCATTGGCCTTGATTCAAGGAGCCGCGCAGGTTCTGGATCGGCGGCGGCGGCGTGGTAATCACCACGTTGTCCACCGCACCGTGTGCAAGCAGTGAGCTCCCAAACCGTGTGTCTCGCGCTTGGCTGGAGTAGCTCTTGACCGCAAAGGTATCCACGCGAAAATCCGTGAACGACGGACTCAACACAACAGGATTCACCGAGGCGGACGGAACACCGTTTGTCGCAATCGTCGTGACCAGCGTGGCGTCCCTCGCGGTGTAGGTCATCGTGATTCGCATCCAGACGCCGACCGGCAAATCCAGGATCGTGAAATCCGAGGAACTCCGGTAGGTGAGCATGGAGTTCGTGGACCAGATCGCCGGCCAAACGGTCGAGCCGAAGCCTGTGTCGGGAAAAAAGTCGAACTCGACAAGGTTGGGCGAATCCGCGCCCGTGCCTCGAAAGAAATTTGTCCGGATGGCATCCGCTTGATTCTGGAATCCGATCGCGAAAGGAAAGGTTGAGGGCCGGGCCGGATCGACGCCTGCGGCCACGTCATCCAGCCAGAGATCGAAGGCCAGAGTGAAGTCGTCGTGGCGGTTCAGGATTGTGCCGAGCGGCCGATAGAAATAGCTGTTGGCCCGTGAGGAGTCCCAGGTCACCTGCAAATTCTGCTTCGCCTCGTTCCACCGGAAGAGCGAGGTGTCTGCAAAAATGCGCCAGCCTCGCGCGCTGGGATCGCTGGAGAAGTTCTCCTCGAACGTCGCCGCGTGGATTGAGAAGGCCGCGACCCACGGCAGCGCGGCCTTCATCCAGCAAAGAGCTGACACCCCAGACGGCTTGCTCGCTGTCTTCAGTGGATGACACATTGCATTCCATCCAAAAGCAATCGGATGTCGCCCACGGTAGTTCCCCTCACCCGCCTGCGTGGCCGAAGCCACTCCGGCATGGCGAAGGCCCGTCCTGCGGACGCCCTCTCCCCTCCGAGGGGAGAGGGAAGGGGTGAGGGGTTCGTTTACCGTCACATTCAATCGCCAACAGCCCATAGCCGAGTGCCTGCCCGGACCGTGTGTGCTCGGCAGTTGGCGCCCGCAGGGAATCTCTTTCGTTTGCATGGTCAATTGGGGCGTTCAATAGGTCGCGACCATCGCGCCAGAAGCACCGCGCAACCGAGCAACCCCAGCATCCACGGCCTTGGCTCAGGCACCGCGACAACGGCGTCGATCTCCGATGCGCCGCTCAGAACGTCCAGGCGCAGAAAGCTGATGCTGCCGAGATTCGCGCTCTGGCCGTTTGCGTCCACCGCCCAGCCAATGTCAAATCCAGCGCCTCCGCCTGATCCGGCGTAAAGCGCTCGGATTCCCGTCAGATCCTTGCCAGAAAAATCCGAGCCTCGCAGCGCCGGATTCAAGGGCTTGCTGAAATCCCCGGCGCCATCGGCCGGGAAATAGCCATCGACTCCGGGGGCCAACGAAGCCGAGAGCGGAAAGTAAGTGAGATTGTCCGCGCTGACCGAAACGCGCGTGGCGCCGGAGTTGGCGCCGAATAGCGTGCCGTCCGTGATTCCGCCGCCGGAGAAATTGCCGTTCGTGATGGTGAAGCCGGAGTTCCCGAAAATGATGAAATCGATTCCGAACGGATTGGATGGATGATTCAGAATCGGGACGTTAAAGCGCACCGTGAGGGAACCGCCCGCGCCGATCGATAGCACCTGATCTCGGAGGTAGGGCGGATTGAAGGGATCCACCGGCCCGCCGAAAGCGCCCGGAATCACGCGCGAAGGTTCGCCCAGAACCGCCGCCGTGTTGGTGAATCCCAAACCCGTGCCGAACTCCTTGGCGAACCCGGTGCCGGGATTGTACGAGACAACCGAGTCAGCGAATCCGGCGGCGCGGGAGGGTAGCACTGCGAGGAAGGCGGACAGCAGCAGAGGGGGAAGCAGAATTTTCCAGGTCAGCCGGTAAGGAGCGCGGCCTTGAGGCTTACCTATGCAGTCGAAATTGGGGAGCACACGCGCCCTCGCGTGTTCCGACCGGCGCCTCGCAGGCCGGAAGGGAGGCGCCGGACGGTCACGGAATGGTGATTGGCTCGATGGCACCCTTGTGCTCGGCGAGGGCGCCGACCACAGCACGCGAAGGCGCGTGCGCTCCCCATCAAAACGGAATAGATACGGTTGAGGCTGCTTCCGAGCGCTCCGTTGAGTCAAACGTTGAAGCGGCCTAAAGGCCACGGTCCGGGGGACGGGTTCATGGAAAGAGTGCGTGTTTCGGATTCGTCCGTCGGCGTGTTGCCAGGAACTGATTCGCATAAGGCTGATCTTTCAATTGAGTCCGCAAATACTGCGGACGGGTTTGCACTTGAGAGACCAGCGCGAACTGGAAGGTTCTTGAGGAGGTTGAGCCCGAAAACAAAAAAGCCTTCAAGCTCCGCGAGACGGGAATGAAGGCATTCGACGTATTCCGCTGAAAACAGCTCAGCGGACTGGCCTCATCCTTCTCTTAACGGAGAAGTTGATCCCGCTTGAGCGGGACCGTGACGAGCACAGCCAAACCGGTATCCTGACTTCGGGCTTCAAGTCTCACTCCCGCCTTCCCGGCACCGCGCGCGATGCCAGTGGCCTTGGGAGTTTGTATCCCGTCACAGTGGCGCAACCGTCCCCGATTCTCACGGGGTTCCCTGTCATCTGACTGGGGTTAGCATGGACTGCGTGTCCATGCTTTCAAAGAACTGAAGCCTTGTTACTGCGAGACCGGCGGAATGCCAAGAAGATTTTGAAGTAAGCCCTCAGTTAACCTCAGTTAACCACGGTGGGGCGAGGCTCCCGCCGAGCCTTCGTCTATGGACGTTGGCTCGCGAGGACGCTCGCCCCGCCTCAACTGAGGGAATCAGGGAATACATTTTGAATCTTCACTTTCGTCGATCGTCTGCTAACTTAACGTTGAACCGAGACACTTGCTAACGCTTTGCCAAAATCCATGCAGCATCACGCGCCACGCCTGGAAGACCAATTCTTAACTCGCCGCGAATTCCTGTGCCGTTGCGGCATGGGCATGGGCGCTTTAAGCCTCGCTTCGATTTTGCACTCGACAGGCGTGCTGGCTCCGAACGCGCAAGCGAACCCGGCTTCGCTTTCTCCGTTAATGCCTAAAGGGCCGCATTTCGCCGGCAAAGCAAAGCGGGTGATCCACCTCTTCATGAACGGCGGGCCGTCGCAGGTGGATACCTTCGATCCCAAGCCGATGCTGGAAAAATATGCCGGCAAGGCTCTGCCTCGGGAGAATCTTCGGACCGAACGCCGGACTGGCGCGGCGTTTCCGTCGCCGTATAAGTTCAAGAAATACGGCCAGAGCGGCATTGAAGTGAGCGAAATCTTCCCGCACGTCGGCGAGTGCATTGACGATATCGCGGTGATCCGGTCCATGCACGCGGACGTTCCGAACCATGAACCGTCGCTCCTGCTGATGAATTGCGGCGAGGCGCGGCTGATTCGCCCCAGTTTGGGTTCGTGGGTGACGTATGGCCTGGGCAGCGAGAACCAGAATTTGCCGGGGTTTGTCGTGATGTGCCCTGGGGGGTATCCGATTCAGGAATCGCAAAACTGGCAGGCGGGCTTTTTGCCGGGGGCTTACCAGGGCACTTACATCGACAGCCAGCACACCCGGATCGAGAAGCTGATCGAGCACATCAAAAGCAACAGCAGTTCGCTGGCGGAACAGCGGGCGCAACTGGACCTCCTTCAGCAACTCAACGAACGGCATCGCCGCCGGCGCGAGCAGGACGCGCAACTGGAAGCGCGCATCCAATCCTTCGAACTGGCGTATCGCATGCAAATGGACGCGACGGACGCCTTCGATGTGAGCCGCGAGCCGGAACACATTCGCAAGATGTACGGCGAGGGCACGCAGGCGCGGCAAATCCTGATCGCGCGGCGGCTGCTCGAACGCGGAGTCCGTTTCGTGCAATTGTGGCACGGCGCCGGGCAGCCGTGGGATAACCATGATGATCTGGACGTGAATCATCGCCGGCTCGCCAAGCAATGCGATCAAGCCATCGGCGCGTTGCTGAAGGATCTGAAGCAACGCGGAATGTTGGAGGACACGCTCGTGATCTGGGGCGGAGAATTCGGGCGCACGCCTACAGTCGAACTTCCCACGCCCGGCTCAAATGCGGGGAAGATCAATGGCCGGGACCACAATCATTACGGCTTCACCATGTGGCTGGCGGGAGGCGGCGCGCGGGGCGGCTACGTTCACGGCGCCACGGACGAATTTGGTTTTCAGGCGGCGGAGAACAAGGTGCATGTCCACGATCTGCACGCGACAATTCTCAAATTGCTCGGCTTCGATCACGAGAAACTGACGTTCCGTCATGCGGGGCGGGATTTTCGGCTGACGGATGTGCAGGGGCACGTGGTGAACGAGTTGATCGCGTAGTGTGTGATTCACGGCGGTAGGGCGGCGCTGCCGCGCCGCCGGGGTTCGGTTGACTGAGGAGGAAAGCTCGTATCGCGCGCCTTGTTCTGACGAAAGCGACGGCGGCGCGGCAGCGCCGCCCCACCTTTGATTCGTTGGACGGATTCCAACGACTTTCCGGCCCACTTCTCGGCTTGCTTCTGATTCCAACTTTCCCGCATTTTACAGGCGTCGCGTATGCTCAAAAAAGCGCTCATCACCGGAATCACGGGACAGGACGGGTCGTATCTCGCCGAATTGCTTCTGAGCAAAGGCTACGAAGTTCACGGCATTATTCGCCGCGCCAGCACCTTCAACACGGGCCGGTTGGAGCCGATTTATTCCGATCCCCACTCTGGGCGCACCCGACTCTTCCTCCATTACGGCGACTTGAGCGACGCCAGCGCGCTGGCGCGGTTGATTGGGCAAATCCAGCCGGATGAGGTCTATAACCTCGCCGCGCAAAGCCACGTTCGCGTCAGCTTCGACAGCCCGGAATACACCACGGACATCACGGCCACGGGCGCCGTGCGTTTGCTCGAAGCTATTCGCGAGACAGGCATCCGGCCGCGATTTTACCAGGCGTCCTCCAGCGAGATGTACGGCAAGGTGCGAGAAATCCCCCAGAAGGAAACAACGCCCTTTTATCCGCGCAGTCCCTACGGCTGCGCGAAAGTCCTGGCCTACTGGATCACGGTCAACTATCGGGAATCTTATGGGCTGCACGCCAGCAATGGCATTCTCTTCAACCACGAGTCGCCGCGGCGCGGTGAAACCTTTGTGACGCGCAAGATCACCCGGGCCGTCGCGCATATCCGGGCCGGTTTGCAGGAAAAGCTCTACCTGGGGAATCTCGAGGCGCAGCGGGATTGGGGCTATGCAAAAGAATTCGTGGAAGCGATGTGGCTGATGCTACAGCAAGAGAAACCCGACGATTACGTCATCGCCACGAACGAGACGCACTCCGTTCGAGAGTTTCTGGAAGTGGCCTTCGGGCACGTCGGGCTTAACTGGAAAAAGCATGTCGAAATCGATCCGCGCTACTACCGGCCGGCGGAAGTGGACGTTCTGATTGGCGACTGCAGCAAGGCGAGGAAGCAATTGGGATGGGAGCCCAAAACCAGGTTCGCCGATCTGGTCAAGCTGATGGTCGATGCCGATGTCCAGTTGCTCAAGGACCATCGGGAAGGGAAAATCAAGGTGATGAGTTGAGGGCAAAATGCCGCGCGCATTGATCACGGGCATCACGGGCCAGGATGGATCTTATCTGACGGAGTTGTTGTTGGAGCATGGTTACGACGTGCACGGCGTGGTCCGGCGCACGAGCAGTCTGGGCCGTTCCCGCCTGGACCACCTCTACAATGACCCCGCGATTTACGGGCGCCGCCTTTTTCTCCATTACGCAGAACTGGACGATCCCACCACGCTCCGGCGCGTTCTGGTCAAAGTCGCGCCGGATGAGATTTATCACCTGGCGGGGCAAAGCCACGTGGGGTTGAGTTTTGAAATCCCTGAATCCACGTGCGAGATGACCGCGATGGGCACGCTCCGTTTGCTGGAAATGATTCGCGACTTGAAGAACCCGGTGCGGTTGTTCCACGCCTCCTCCAGCGAGGTGTTTGGCGAGCCGTCGATCGTGCCTCAGGACGAGGCGACTCCATTCGCTCCGGTCAACCCCTATGGCTGCGCGAAGGCGTTTGCCAGCCACATGCTCGTGATCTACCGCCGAACTTTTGGATTGTTCGCCTGCAACGGGATCATGTTCAACCATGAATCCCCGCGCCGGGGAGAGAACTTCGTCACGCGAAAAATTTGCCGCGCCGCCGCCGCGATCAAACTGGGATTCCAGAAAGAACTTTTGCTCGGCGACACGACATCTCAACGAGACTGGGGGGACGCCCGGGACTACATCCGGGGTATGTGGCTGGCCCTTCAGCACTCGAAGCCGGAGGATTTCGTTTTTGCGACGGGCGAGTCGCACTCGGTGCAAGAGGTTGTGGAACTCGCCTTCCAGACGGTGGAACTGGATTGGCGGAAATATGTGAAACAAGACCAGCGATTCATGCGGCCCGCGGAGCCGCACCGTCTGGTCGGGAATGCGGCCAAGGCCAGGCGTCTTTTGGGTTGGGCGCCGAAGACAACTTTTGCCCAATTGATCGCGGAGATGACACAGACCGATCTGGAATCGCTTTCGAGAAGACCTGGAGAAGAAGCCTAGGCTTCCAGGAGTGTCAGGCTCGGGGCGAGGATAGAAAATCCTGGTAGGCGAGCCGGATGCCGGTTTCCATTTGGGTCTGCGGCTTCCAACCGAGCGCAAACAGCCTCGAACTGTCCATCAGCTTCCTCGGCGCGCCGTCAGGTTTGGAACTGTCCCAAAGCATCTTGCCCTCGAAACCGACGACGCGCTGGACCGTGCCCGCCAGTTCCTTGATCGAGATTTCAATTCCTGAACCAACGTTGATGAATTGCTCCTCGTCGTACGTTTCCATCAGAAAAAGACACGCGCGCCCCAGATCGTCCGCATAAAGAAATTCCCGCATCGGAGCGCCCGTGCCCCAGCACGTGACTGATTTCTGCCCGGCCACTTTGGCTTCGTGGAATTTCCGAATCAGCGCCGGCAGGACGTGCGAAGTCTCCAGATTGTAGTTGTCCCTTGGCCCGTAAAGATTGGTCGGCATGACGCTGATGAAGTTGCAGCCAAACTGCCGCCGGTAAGCCTGGCAGAGCTTGATCCCGGCGATCTTCGCGACCGCGTACCATTGATTCGTGGGCTCCAGCGGGCCGGTCAAAAGACATTCCTCCTTCATCGGCTGCGGCGCCAGCCTGGGATAAATGCAGGAACTTCCCAGGAACAGGAGTTTCTTCACCCCGGACAAAAATGCCGTGTGAATCAGGTTGTTCTGAATTTGGAGATTCTCATAAAGGAACGAAGCGGGCTGGCTGTCGTTGGCGTGAATCCCGCCGACCTTCGCCGCCGCAATGAAGACGTATTCCGGCCGTTCGGCCTCGAAGAAGCTGCGAACCTTGACCGAATCCAGGAGGTCAAGCTCAGCATGGCTGCGTCCGATCAACCGCGTAAATCCCTCCCGCGCCAGTTCTCGCCAGATCGCGTTCCCGGCCAGTCCACGATGGCCCGCCACGTAAATGCGGGCGTCACGGTTCAACTTCATGCGAGGGACTCTAATTGGACCTGGATTCCTCACGCAAGTCTCGCGCGCCGCGGGGCGCAGGGATATCCCCTCAGTTAGCAACGGTGGGGCGACGCTCCTGCACAAGATCATGCAGGTCACCACGCAGATCCTCGAAGCGGATCGCAGCACGCTCTTCCTGCACGATCCGAAGACGCGGGAGCTTTGGTCGCGCGTCGGCGTGGGCATTGGCAGCAAGGAGATCCGGTTCCCGGATGCGGCCGGCATTGCGGGATCGGTCTTCACGAGCGGCCGGACGTTGAATATCCCGGACGCGTATCAAGACTCACGCTTCAATCCGGAAGTGGATCGCAAAACCGGTTATCGCACGCGCAACATTCTCTGCATGCCTGTGGTCAACAAGGCCGGACGTGCCATCGGCGTGACTCAGGTTTTGAACAAGCGCGGCGGTCCTTTCACCGCCGATGACGAGAAACGCTTGCGGGCATTCAGTGCGCAGGCGGCCATTGCGTTGGAGAACGCGCAACTGTTCGAAGAGGTCACGAACGCCCGGAACTACAACGAAAGCATTCTGAAAAGCTTGAGCAACGGCGTCGTGACGCTCAACGCCGACCGGATTGTCATCAAAGCCAACGAGGCCGCGTTGAAGATTCTCCACGAAAAGGAACCCAACCTCATCGGGCGCCCGATCGGAGAGCTTTTTCCGAGGAAGACCGCGTGGATTTTGGACAGCCTGAGCCGCGTCGCCAGGACAGGCACGACCGACCTGGCACTCGATTCAGACCTCGAGTTGCGCGATGGCGCGAGAGTCTCTGTCAACTCCTCAGTCGAGAAAATGGGCGCGCGCGGCACGGTCTCCATGTTGAACAGTTATTTCGCGGAAATGGTGGATATTGTGTTCAACCATGGCGGCATTCTCGACAAATACATCGGCGACGCCATCATGGCCATCTTCGGAACGCCCTTCAAAAAGCCCGAAGATCCTGAGAGCGTGTCCGAAAATTCCGCGGGGTCCTGTTTTCGCGCCAAAGGCCGGATGGCGAGGCGCGACGAAGGAGAATATCCTCCCTGGATCTTCGACTGAGGAGCAACGAAGCCAGGCGGCCTTTGGCGCGAAAACCCTCCGGGCGGCGGGTCTTTTGTCCGTGGCCTGCGTTGGCTCGGTCCTTACAGCCCGCGTTGGGGATGCTCGGACCTCGCCGCCTTGGCCACAGCCAAAATCCCTCGCCGCAGGACCCCGCGCAATTTTCGGACACGCCCTTAACCTTTTTCCCGAGCACAAACCTTCGAAGATCTACTACCAGCGATGCCTGCATTATCAGGCCAATCCGCCCGATCCTTCCTGGAGCGGCGTCTGGACCATGACCGAAAAGTAGGCCAGGCATCCTGCCCGGCCCATTCAGGCGGTAGGTTCCATTCTGCGCTGGGCACAGCTTATAGAAACAGTGACAGGCATTGCTCAGTAGCCCCCCGAACCAAGCGAGGCTTCTGGCTTGGCCGCGGCGATGCCTGCCGCCGCCGCCCGTTTCTTGTATTCCTCCAACATCGCCGCCGTCGCCGTTGCGCCGACCCTCGTGACGCCCAGTTCACGGCACTTGATCAAGCCATCCAGATCGCGCACGCCTCCCGCGGCCTTGACTTGAACTCGCTGCGAACAGGCCGCGCGCATGAGCTTGAGGTCGTGTTCGGTCGCGCCTCTGTAATTGTAATTCCCATCGGATTGCTTCACGAAGCCGTAGCCGGAGGAGGTCTTCACCCAATCGGCGCCGGCGCGCTCGCTGATCTCGCAAAGCCGTCGCTTGAAATCATCGCCGCTCAAGCCCGCGCCGCCTTGGGTCAGGTAATCGTTCTCAAAGATCACTTTCACCTTGGCGCCATGTTTGTGCGCCTCATCGCAGACCGCTTTGATGTCCTGCTCGACGTATGGCCAATCGCCACTGAGCGCTTTGCCAATGTTGATGACCATATCAATCTCGGCCGCGCCGTCGCGGCACGCCAGTTCCGTCTCATAGCGCTTGGATTCCGTGCAGGAGTTTCCGTGGGGGAATCCAATGACACAGCCGACGAGCACACCGCTGCCTCGCAGCAATTCCACGGCGCGCTTCACGGCGTAAGGCTTGATGCAGACCGACGCCACTCCATATTTCCCGGCCAGCCGGCAACCGTCCTCCAGCTCCTGATCCGTCATTGTCGGATGCAGCAAGGAGTGGTCGATCATCTTGGCCAGTTGTTCGTACGTGTACTTCATGCAGCAAGTTTGATTCAGGGAAAAAACGGCTCGAGAACATTCCGGGCAACGGTTAACGCGGCTTTCCTTCCCTCGAGTGACTTCCCGAAGGTACCGTCCTCTACTTCGATGCAGACGGGGCCGCGATAACCTGTCTCCACCAGCGTGCCCATGAATCGATCCCAATGGATCTCGCCGTAACCCGGAATCCTAGGCCGGTGCCATTCGAGCGGGTGGGCGAAAATGCCGACCTCGTCCAGGCGGCTGCCCAGGATCTGCACGTCTTTAGCATGAACGTGAAAAAGCTTGGCCTGAAACTCGCGCAACGGGCCAATCGGGTCCATTTGCTGGAGCACGAGATGGGACGGGTCATAGTTGAGGCCGAAATGTTTCGAGGGAATGTCGCTGAACATCCGGCGCCAGATGGCCGGCGTGGTGGCGAGATTTTTTCCGCCAGGCCATTCGTCCCGCGTAAACAGCATCGGACAGTTCTCGATCCCGATCTTCACGCCGTGATCCTCGGCAAGAGCGATCAGAGGCCGCCAGGTCTTCAGAAAGCGCGGCCAGTTGTCATCCACGCTCTTGGTCCAGTCACGGCCTACGAAAGTATTGACGTTCTTGAGGCCAAGTAACTGCGCCGCCCTTATGACTTTCTTCAGGTGTTCGCGCGTGCTCTGCGCGACTCTGGGATCTGGATCGAGGAGATTGGGGTAGTAGCCCAGCGCGCTCAGGGTGACGTGGACGCTGGCGCAACGCGAATTGATCTCGTCGGCCTGGGAGCGTGTCAGCGTCGTCACATCAATGTGGGTGACGCCGGCGTATTTGCGCTCTGCTCTGCCGACGGGCCAACACATGATCTCGATGCACGGAAAACCCTCCGCGGCGGCGAAGCTCAAAAGCTTTTCCAGGGTCAGTTCGGGAAGAATGGCGGAAACAAAGCCCAGTTGCATCAGGTCACCTCGCGTTTTCTTGAAGGCCTTCTCACACGTCCAATCGGTTGACCGCCCGCACCCCTGGAATCTCGTAGAAATGGTGGTCGAACGTGAGCACGACCGCTCCAATCCGCATCGCGCAACAGGCGATCACGACATCAGTCAGAGGCAGCACACGTCCCTGGCGATCCAGTTTCCAAAGAATGTGTTCAACCTCATCCCAAAGTCGGTTGTCCGTGGGCACATTGATCATGACATCCCAGCAAGCTCGGAAACGCTTGAGAATGGCCGGCTCGCGGAGGGCGCGCCCCACTTCGCAGCGCACCACGCCGCAGATGGCCAGGTCCCGCGAAGCGGCCGCCAGCGCCAATGCGCGCAGCGGATCTTGGCGGTCCCTAAGCCACTGAATGTAGAAGCTGCTGTCAGCGAGAACGGGACTTGCGGCCATAATTTACCGGTGTTTCGCGGTGGCGCATCTCGTCCAGGTCGTAGGCCGGATCAACGGCATCATTGAGTTCATCCGGGGTAAGTCCAAGGCCCTCGCTGGCCAACTTCACGAGCTTGGCTTTTCGGTCCACCTCTCTCAACGCCAGGTCGATCGCCTTGGTCTTGCTCTCCGCACCGGTCGCGGCCATGACTCTGGCCAACAATTCATCATCTATGTGCAAGGTCATTTTCATGCCATCCATAGTATGGCATCAATGCCATATGTCAAGCTATTCCTCCGCGATGCAATAAAGGAATCTCTCGCCGCGCAAATAGAGTTCCTTGTCCACAAGCGCGGCGGACGCGTTGAAGACATCGTCCAGGTGATTCACGGCGAGCGTGGCGTTCGTGCGACCGTGCCGCAAAACGACGGTCGTCCCATCGCGCCCCGTGATGTAGATGCGCCCCGCGGCCGCGACCGGCGAGGAGAAAATGAAATCTCCAATCCCATCGAGCCGGAGCGGTTCGCCGCGCCGTTTCCCGGTAACCGGCTCGAGTCGTGAAAGAATATTCTGATTGTGCCTGATGAAGTAGAGCGTGTCGTCATAGAGCAACGGCGAAGGGACGTAGGGCGTCAAGCGGTTGAGTTTCCAGGCAATGCGGTCGGTGTCGGTGATATTGCCCTTCGCCCCGGCGAGCCGGATCGCGAGCATGGCCTGGCGGTCATAGCTGCTGCCCGCGATCACCAAGCCAAAACCAGCCACGGGCGAAGCCACGACATTATCCGAGAGGCCGGCGCATTCCCAGAGCAGTTCGCCGGTGGCGAGATCGTAACCGCGCACGCGTTTGGTGGCGCTGACCACGACTTGTGGTTTTCCCGCATGCTCGACTACCAGCGGCGTGGACCAGGAAGTCTTCTCGTCCCGGGCGACCTTCCAGCGTTCCTGGCCCGTGCGTTTGTCGAACGCGTAAAGAAACGAATCGCGCTCATGATCCCAGCACACGATGAGCGTTTCGCCGTGGAGCACGGGCGAACTGCCTTCGCCATGGGCATGCAGCGTGTGCATCTGGCCCAGGTCCTTTTGCCACTTCACTTCGCCCTCGAGCGTGAAGCAGTAAAGCCCGCGTGAGCCGAAAAACGCATAAAGTCGTTCGCCATCCGTCGTAGGCGAGTTGGATGCGAGGCTGCCCGTCACGTGGCCGCCTTCGTGCGGGAACTCCTCGCGTGCGATCTTCTTCCAGAGAATCCGTCCATCCCTCCGGCTCACAGCCAGGACCACGAACTGATGCCGGTGTGTGACCGGCACGCTGTCATGCACCCCCGGCGCGCTGTCATAGACGGGTTTCTGCGCTGGCCCAACCGGCACGGCGGCCAGCAGGAAAACGCGGTCGCCGAACACAATGGGCGAAGCGTGGGCCTTTCCCGGCAGCGAGACTTTCCAGCGTATGTTCTTCTTCTCGCTCCATTCCAGAGGCGGGTTGGCTTGCGGCGCCACGCCGTTGGCCAGCGGTCCGCGCCACTGCGGCCAGTTGCGGAGGAATTCAGCGCCAGGCGGCGAAACCTCGCTGTTCGCCCAGGCGCACGATTCCAGAAGACCCACCAACGTGCTGATCAGTCCAAAGCGCTTCAACAGACTTCGCATGGAATTCAGCAACTGCTACCGGGCGTTTTGGAGAATCCGTTCATAAGCGGCCAGGGACTCTTCGTATTCGCGCAGGCCGGCGGGAGGCAACAGACTTCGACTCCGCTCGATTTCCTCCCGGACCCGCTGGACGAGCCATTCGGCTTCGCGTTTGTGGGCCCGCATGGGGCGGCCTGGGACTTCGATAAACCACGGCGCGGTATGGGCGAATCGAAACCTCCCGTTGGCACGGCGTTCAAAACAGCGCACCGCCAACCACGAACTCTCGTCCAGTGAAATCAAGGTTTTGAATTCCGTCTGATAAGCGCCAGTCTGTGTGCGCCGATTTTCCAGGGCGACTTTCTCTGTGACTCGTCCGTGAGCGACGAGTTCGATGGCTTCGAGCGGTTCCTGGCTGAAAATGCTTCCGGCCATTTCATATTGCCTCGGCTTCGCCTCCTGTTTGAACGCATGGCCTGGATGCTGGCCGTTCACCTTTGCGAGCAGCATGGGGCCCGTCGTGACGAAGCTGCGGCCGGCGTCCAGTCCTCGCATCCAACCGGCGTAGTTGAAGGGACCGTCAAGCTCAACGTAAACCCGGCTGAAACCGAGCGGCACCGGATGCACTCCGTTCGCGGTCCCGGCGGCCGGCCGCAAGCGAAACCCGCAATTGAGCAGCGCGTAATACGTTTGAAAACCATAAAGCGTCCAGTCGCGCTCGGTGTCCGTGCCGCTGCCGCTCAACCCCATCCACGCCGGCGCGGGCACAGCCCAATTCTTGAGGGAATACTCCACCTCCCAGTGATGATTGTTCGCCAGCTCAAACAAATCCGGATTCAGCAGCGGCACCACGGCCATCGACCAATTCCAGTTGTGCTTTTCCAAATCGATCAACGCCCCTTCCGCCCGCGCTTTCGCCGCCACCGCTTTCAGGGGAAACACCAACTGATCGAATCGCGTCCGGTGATTGACGATCAAAATCGCGCCGAGTGTGTGGTTGTTTTGGCCGACGCGGAAGATCTCGTATTCGGTGTTTCGTGGATGCCACACGTGCGTCGCATCCAGGCTCACGGCCGCGTCCCCGAATTGGCCGCCGAGGCCCCGTTCGCTCGCCGTGGGCGGCACAGTCGAGACGGTGGTCCAGTCCACCATCGGCAGGCCGACATTGACGTCCTCGGCCAGCATGACGTTGGGCAACTCGCGAGGATCGCGGTGATTGTGTGTATCGCCGGAATACCACCCACGTTCGGCCATGTTGATCCAGCGGCGCATGGAGAAGGTGAGTTTGAGCGGCGCGCGCTCCACGATGACTTCGCGGGCTTCGGGAAAATACTCCTTCCCGCGCTCAATCGTGAACGTGTAGCGGCCCGGCAATAATTCCAGATGAAACGGATGCGCCGAATGGGTCGTGTGCATCTCGACGGCGTTTGGGTTGAAACCGCTCCGGCGATTGTAGGTGACGGCGGTCCCTTCTCGCGATGCCGGCTTCGGGAAATACCATTGGCCGTCTTCTCCGTGAACGTAGATTCGCGCCGGAAGCCGCTGGCCGGTCGAAGCGTCTTTGATCCCGCCTTCCACCCGAACTTCCCTGCGCGCCACCTTCCGCTTTTCAATGACGGCAAACGGATCGGATAGCTCCTGAGACGGATCCACGAATCGCGCCAGATCCCGGAGCGCGATGACTTGGCAGCCCTCATCGTGCAGATGCTTCATGTACTGCGCGAAGCGTTCCGGCGGCGTGTGGACCCACGGATGCTCGTTGTCCGGCGCACCGTGAAACTGGAGCACCGCGATGCGACCGCCTTTGGCCTGATCCACGGCACGCTTGAAATCGTCGATCGTCCAATCGGGACGCGCGTCCCCGGCGGAAGGAATCAGGAGGGGATGGTCGAGGCCCGGCTCGTAAGCGGAGCCGCGGCCCCAATCGTACGGAAACTCCGGCGCGCCGCCGCGCCGCGCGAAGCGAATGCCCAGGTGCTTCAATACCGGCAGAGCGCCAGGTTCGAGCGCATTCCCTGGATAGGCGAAACTCGCCGGGCGCGGAATGCCGTGTTCGGCGCATCGCGCGTTGATCGCTTCGATCTGCTCGGTCAGGCGGTTCAAATTCCCGGCCGAAACGCCCATGTGGTCGCGCGTGTGATTTCCGATCTCAAAACCCTCGCGGTGCAGCTCGGCGATCTGCTCCCACGTCATGTAATCCTTCTTGTTCGTGCGAAATGAAAAACCTTCCGTGATGAAAAATGTCGCGCTGAAGCCGTACTGCTTCAACAAGGGCCTGACGACGGAATAATGCGAAGCAACGGAATCGTCGAACGTCAGCACGACGAGCTTGTCCGGGATCGGTTCGAGCGCCGCGCAAAGCAATCCCGGCAAGCCTGCCAGGACGCTTCCCCACCAGGCCCGGCGGCGAGTTCGGCTGCAGGCGGATGTCATCGCCCTCCAGCACGCCATGACACTCCGGGCCGCGTCAAGTCGCGTTTTCGGCGGGCAGCAATTCTGCCTAAGTGGTCCATTTCATAAATACGCTCACGTTCGCGGCAAGGGATTTTTCGGCCAGACGAGGCGCGAGCGACGAGCATATCCCGAAGTGGATCTGTAAGGAGCAAGCAACGAAGTCTGGCGAAAAAGAACTGCCGCCCTTCGGGTTGCGCCGAATTTTGCCTGGGGCTGCGTTGCTCCTCGGTCACAGCCCCACTGGCGGGGGATGCTCGCTCGTCGCGCCTTGCCCCAGGCCAAATTGGGCGCAACGAACGTGAGCGCATTTACGAAACAGACCCTGAGACCGGCTGCTGAAATGACGCTCCGTTAGCGCATCGCGAAAGCCCGATAATTATCGGAACGCAAAGCGCACCCCACTCGGATCGATGAAGTCAATGGTTCTCGAGGTCAGATTCGTTCGCTGAAGTGTCGCCCAATTCAGAAGAGGGATCCGGCATAAAGGCTATTGGATCAAGGTGACTGTCCGGGATTCGTGTGCGAATGCCCGAACCAACGGTTGGTCGAGTGTCGCCAGACTGCCCTTGTGCCGTCGCGCCAGGGCAGCAAGATATTTGTCCGTAACCTGGGTGTGGCTTCGGATCAAGTCCCGGCGCACTTCAGATTCCACGAAAGAGAGGTCATCCACCCAAAACTCGTGGCGGTCATCGGCCAGGATAGAGTCCAGGGACACAAACGCATCGTCTGTCCCGTTAGCGAAGCCCAGAGCGGGATTGGAGGACAAGCGAAGGAATCCCCCTTGAGTGATCGGGCAGGTGGCAAACGATTTTACCGAACGAAGCCAGCGCGTAGTTAGAATATGGTGCTCATGGTTCTGCCAGGCGAGGGCCAGAAGGGCATTCGTGTCCAGGAGAAAGATCATAGGGTCTCCGCTTCCAACTTTTTCACCAGGTCTAGGGTGATCCTCGGCGCGCCTTTGGGTGGCTGAAACACCATGAAGCCATCCTTCGACCGGACTAGTCTGGCTCGGGTCCTAGCTGGAGCCGACATCTTTTCGAGGAGGTATTTGCCGCGGGCCAGTCTCTCCAGGCGAAACACATCGCTGGCTTCCAATGAATCGGTATCGCGGATTTCCTTAGGCAACGATAATTGCCCCTTGGACGATAGCGTGACGGTGGTCGGAGTCATGCCGGTAAGATGGCCTTACCTGCATCCTCTGGCAAGCCGAAGCGCCAGCTTGGAAGGCGGAATTCTATCCCCCATTCTGAAAATATTTCGTGGACACGGCCGAAGGCAGGGATATTTTCGCCAAGCTGATTTTTATAATGAGGCAGCGATTAGGCAAATCCAATCAAGGGTGAGCCTCTAAAGCATATGTCTTCCTTTCTAATGGCTGGAGCTATTCCGCAAAACTATGCCCGAACCCATTAAACTCACCCGCATTCCAACCCTGAAGACCGTCGCGGATTTTCGCGCGTATGGGGCGTCGCTCGGAATCGAACTGCCGTGTGAAGAGGCGATCGTTTCCGGCCCATCCTCGCCGCTGGCGCAGCCGATTTCCGCCGTCCAGGTCAACGGCAAGAAGATCGGGAATCGCTTCGCCGTTCAACCCATGGAAGGGTGGGATGGCACGACCACCGGCGGCGC
The DNA here is from genome assembly GCA_016871535.1 of Verrucomicrobiota bacterium. Taxonomy (NCBI): domain Bacteria; kingdom Pseudomonadati; phylum Verrucomicrobiota; species Verrucomicrobiota bacterium. Next base: position 1,419 of record VHCZ01000020.1, on the reverse strand, counting down.
GACCGAGGAAGTGCGGCGGCGCTGGCAACGCTTTGGGGAAAGCGGCGCGAAACTAATCTACGGCGGCGAAGCGATGGCCGTGCGTCCCGACGGCCGCGCGAATCCGAATCAGCTCATCATCATTGAGCAAAACAAAAGGGACTTGGCTGAATTGCGCGAAATCCTCGTCCGCGCGCACCAGGAGCGATACGGCGCGGCGGACGATCTCGTGATTGGGTTTCAGCTCACGCATTCAGGCCGTTTCTGCAAACCCACGGACAAATTCCGCATGGAACCGCGCGTGGCGTATCGGCACCCGATCCTCGACCGCCGATTCAGCGTCACGACCGACGCCCAGGTCTTCACCGACAGCGAGATTGAGCAACTCATCGAATGTTACGTCGCGGGCGCGAAGATTGCCTGGGACGTGGGCGCGGACTTTGTCGATATCAAGCATTGCCATGGCTATCTGCTGCACGAGTTCCTCGGCGCGCACACCCGATCCGGCAAATATGGAGGCTCGTTCGAGAACCGCACGCGCATTCTCCGGGAGATCATCGCGGGCATTCGCGCGTCCGGCAATCCAATCGAGATTGGCGTGCGATTGAGCGCGTTCGATTTCGTTCCGTTCAAGCCCGATCCCGCGTCCTCAAAGCCAGGCAAGCTCGGCCCCGGCGTGCCTGAAGATTTTTCCCATTGCTTGCCTTACCGCTACGGGTTCGGTCTCAAAGAGAGCCATCCGGTCGAATACGATCTCACCGAACCGATTCAATTCCTCGAACTCTGCGCGAGCCTGGGAGTGAAGCTGGTCAACGTGAGCGCCGGCTCGCCGTACTATAATCCGCACATTCAACGGCCCGCCGCCTACCCGCCTTCAGATGGCTATCAACCGCCGGAAGATCCGCTTGTCGGCGTGGCGCGGCAAATCAACGTCGTGCGCCAATTGAAGGAGCACCTCGCCAACGTAGGTCAGGCTTCCAGCCTGAGCCAAAACCCTGCTTCTGCACTCACAGGCTCGAAGCCAGGAGAGTCGCCACTCCCGCCCATGATTCTCATCGGCACCGCCTACAGCTACCTGCAAGAGTATCTTCCGCATGTCGCCCAATACGTGGTGCGCAATGGCTGGGCCGACATGATCGGCCTGGGCCGGGTCACGCTGAGTTATCCGACAATTCTGGCGGACGCGCTGAGCAGCGGGGCGTTGAATACAAAGATCATTTGCCGGACCTTCAGCGATTGCACGACGGCGCCCCGCAACGGCATGATCAGCGGCTGTTACCCCCTCGACAAATACTACGCGGGGAAACCGGAGGCGCAGAAATTGAAGGAGGTCAAGAAGGCGGCGGGGGCTTAGTGGTCCGTTTCGTAAATACGCTCACGTTCGTTGCGCCCAATTTGGCCTGGGGCAAGGCGCGACGAGCGAGCATCCCCCGCCAGTGG
>VHCZ01000019.1 GCA_016871535.1 Verrucomicrobiota bacterium | reverse complement strand
GATGGACGACAAAGCTCGTAGCGCAGAGTTGCACTCTGCCGTATCGCAGAATTGTATTCTGCGGGGCGTCTCCCAGTCCGAGCACGCTGGGACTTGCCGGCGCCCTGCCGATTGGAAATCGGCGATACCGCAGATTGAAAATCTGCGCTACGGTTCTCCGGTCGATCTGTCGTCAATCCCACGGTCTGCACAGTAACTCGCATTTAACCGATTTAACGATTAACGATTTAACGTTGTAACGACGTAACTCTTCACCGCTTCAACGCGTTCAGCAATCTCAGCGCCGCATCGACCAGCATTTCACCCGAACCAGCCGCGCAGCGGGCGCTGACGACTTCGTAATTGCCTTGGGGATAGGCTTCGCGGTTCGGGATGTAGCCAATCGATCCGTTCGCCAGCTCCGCGATCATCGTGTAACGGAAGGGCGACGCCTGCTTGATCGCCAATCCAAGCTCGACGAAAATTTCCCCCGGCAAACTCACCCAGGCCAGATCGTCGCCGAGCGCAATCGCCTGCACCTCGACCTCCAGCGGTTTGCCTTCCCGCGCGGCCACGTCGAGCGCTTTGAAGGCTTGGACCTTTTCCATGAAACCGGAATTGTCTTTCATGCTATAGCGTTTGACGGTGGCGCGGGCCTTCTCGACGTCTTCCGGTTTGATCTCCGGCAGGGGCAGCTTGACGATTTCGCTTTGCGCGCGCAACGGCCTCTCCTTCACGGGCTGCAATTGTTTGTAAGCTTGAAAAACCGCCGCCGCCAGAACGGTCCCGATACGATGCGCTTCCTGAGGCCCTTTCTGCGCACCGGCCCATTGGACGTCGATATGGTTGATGTTCCCGCAAGTGCCGTTGGCGAAAAGCGTCAGCATGGCCGCGCCTTTGTAGGCGGCCAGGATTCGCGACAGCGTGCCGGGATAATCGGCTGAGAAATATTCGCCGCCGACTGTGTCGGGATGCATGGCAAAGTTCACGTAAGTGGCGAGCGGTTCCGCCGGAAATTTCTCGCGGGGCGCTTCGAGCAAGACGACGCCCACGTCAGGATCGATGGGGCCGGCGGGCCGGACGATCTTCGGATTCAGCTTGCCTGGATTCCAGCCCACGGTGCCGTCGCTCATGAAAAAGCGGCGATTGAAACTGAGGTGTTCTTCGCGGCCCGTCGCGACCGCGGCGCGCGCCGGCTGCAATCGCGACGCGGCCAGGCGCACGCTTTCCGCAATGCGCCGGGGCAGCTCGTCCGAATAGCGTTGCGAAAGATCGGTGTCGCCGCCCTGCGAAGATTCCCGCGTGCTGCGCCGGGCCAGCACCGGACCCGTGTGCGCGTGCGTGGCGCTGATCATGACGCGGTCGCCGCGCAACGCCGTCGTTTGCTCGATTTCGCGGCGGGCGGCTTCGACCATCGATCGCGTCGTCGAGATCAAGTCCAGGCCGACGAGGGCGGCTCGCACGTCCCCTTGCTCAAGGACGATGGCCTTGGCGAACAGATCGTCGTTCGTGCCCTGCGCGCCGCGCTCGAAATAATAACCCGCCATGCCGATCCCGACCGGCGGCGTGATGTTGACGGCGGCGGCGCCCACGCGCAGTTCGCTAGCGGAGGCGGCCAGGCACTCCGAGAAAAGCAATCCAATGATAGTGGCCCGGAAGGCGGATGATTTCATAAGTGGTTGCGGGGATTAAGCCACAACGCTGCTCGGCCAGCAATTCTCGCTTTGATTTTTCTGGTCTTTCTTCCCGGCGACTCGTCGCGGTGTGAAATCGCCTCGGTGTTGATCCTTGCGAGTTTTCTCAGGCCGCGCAAAATTTCACTGATCTCCTAACTCTCTTAAACTGAATATTAGACTAAAATCCGCCTCTCGCGTCGGCTGCTGCATTCCCCTCCGCGCGCACAGCCATTATTCATTTCTTGACTCCGCCCTTTCGCCGACGGCGATCGTCGAGCTGGCAAAACGGCACGGCCTGCCTGCTGTGGCGCTCACGGACATCGGGAATCTGCACGGCGCGGTTGAGTTCGTGTCGGCGGCGAAGGACGCGGGTGTAAAGCCAATCCTGGGCGCGGAATTGCGCGTCGAAGGCAAACCGCTGCTCCTCTACGTCGAGTCCGCGCGCGGCTATCACAACCTTTGCCGGTTGCTTTCGAAAAAGGCCGACGACGGAGCGCGCCCGTCCCCGGGCGCAGCAGCGCCAGACATCGCTAACGGCAACGACGAGACCGACGCGCAAGAACGTGCAAACGTTGCTGCGGCCGAGGACGGCCGCGCTCCGCTAAGCAGATACCAGAGCGGAGAGGGTGTCCGCAGGACGCGTGCGGCGTCGAATGAAAGACAGAGTGAAGAAGGCAGCGTGGCCGGGCGGCAACGGGCTTCCATTCCTTCCACGTTCTTGCGGTATCATGCTGCGTTGCTCGAAGGACTGGTTGCGGTCGGGGAGGACGTCCAGTTGGCGGAGTTGTTTCCGGGGCGCTTCTATCGTCTCGTCACCGCGCGGGAGATGCCGGCGGATTTCCCGGCCGTCGCGGCGCCTGCGGTTCATTATGCCACGCCCGAAGACCGCCAGAAATACGACATCGTGCAAAGCATCCGCACGCTGACGTTCTTGCGGGAAGCACATCCGGAGAAGCGTCTGGGAGGGCGGCTGCATTTCCGCGCGCCGAGCGAGATGGCCGCCGGTTGCCGGGAGCATCCCGACTGGATGCGGCACACGCTCGAAATCGCCGAGCGCTGCAACTTCGAGTTCCCGTTCGGAAAGCCGCAATTCCCCGCGTTCACCGCGCCGGACGGCTCGTCTCCGAGCGAGTTTTTGCGGCAACTCGTTCATCGCGGACTTCAGGAACGCTACGGCCACGTTACCGAAGAGGGGTCAGAGGCCAGGTGTCAGGTGTCAGGTGGGGCGCATTACGTTTCACGTTTTACGAATCACGAATCACGCTTCCTTCATACGCCAATTGCCAATCGCCAATCACCAATCGCCAATCTCAAGTCTCAAATTGAGACGGAACTGAACATCATCACGGAAGTCGGTTACGAAGAATATTTCCTGATCACCTGGGATTTTCTCCAGGAATGCCGGCGGCGCGGCATCGACTGGATCACCCGCGGCTCGGCGGCGGATTCGCTCGTCTGCTATTGCCTCGGGATCAGCAGCGTCTGTCCGATTCGGTTCGACCTTTATTTCCGCCGCTTCCTCAACAAGGAACGGATGGCCCTGCACAAGTTGCCCGACATCGACATCGATTTCGCGCACGACTTCAAGGACGACGTGGTCCAACTGATCTTCGAGAAATACGGCCCCGAACATTGCGCTGTGGTCGGCGGATTCTCGACGTTCCAAGCCCGGAGCGCGTTTGCGGAAGTGGCCAAAGTGCTCGGCGTCGCGGAACGCGAAGTGCGGAAGTTCACCGAGCATTTCCCGTGGAGTTTCGGCGGCGGCTGGGTGCCGGACGAACCGGCTCCGAGCGGCGGTGAAGGATTGGTCGAGATGCTGCGCGCCAGCCCGGAAAACCGCGAGTTGCCGCTCGATGAAGAGCCCTACAAAACGGCGCTGCAAATGGCCGAGTTCCTCGACGGCGTGCCGCGTTATCCGAAGATGCACCCGTGCGGCCTGGTGCTCTCGCGTCAGCCGATGCACGAGTTGACACCGACGTTCATTTCGAACAAGGGCTGCCCCACGACGCATTTCGATATGGAGGCCGTCGAAGCCGTCGGCCTCGTGAAGATGGACATCCTGGCGCAAGGCGGCCTGGCGGCGATGCGCGACGTGAAGGCGATGCTCGGCGAGCGCGGCATCGAAATCGATCTGGAGCATTGCGTGGCGCGCGACAAGGCCAGCGGCCAGTTGCTGCTGGGTAGCACAGGCGACCCGCCTGTGCCGTCCGGCGACTCGCCGGACGGAAGGGCGAGTGCGTTTGCCAATTCTGACGCCAGTCTTGTCCGGACGGCGCATCGAATTCCGGTCGGCGGGTCGCCGACTGGAACGGGCGAGTCGCCCGTGCCACCCATGTTTCAAACAAACCCCGAACCGTGGCAAGACCCGGAAGTGTGGGACATGATCGCCAGCGGCCACGCGCGCGCGGTGCACCATATCGAGTCCCCCGCGATGACGAGCCTTTCGCGCATGTGCAATGTTCGCGAGATCGACGGTTTGATCGCCATCGTGAGCGTCATCCGGCCCGGGGCGGCGAACGAAGGCAAGAAGCTGGCGTTCACCCGGCGTTATCAAGGGATGGAACCCGTGACCTATCCGCATTCGTCGCTGGAAACTTGCTTGCGGAGCACGTACGGGTTGGTGATTTATGAGGAGCACATCCTGCAAATCTGCGAAGCCTTCGCGGGCCTGGAGCCGGGCCGCGCCGATGTGTTGCGCCGCGCCCTCAACAAACAGAAACGCCGCGTCATCGAAGAAATTCGCGGGGAATTTTTCGCATCGGCGCGCGCCCGTGGCCACACATTGGCGAAGACGGCTGAAGTGTGGGATCTGGTGACGGGATTCGCGGGCTACGCGTTCTGCAAAGCGCACAGCACGGCGTACGGCGTCGAGGCGTATGAATCCGCGTGGCTCAAACGTTATTTCCCCGCCGAGTTCATGGCGGCGGTGCTGAGCAACGGCAAAGGATTTTACGATCCGGTCGTTTACGTGCTCGAATGCCATCGGCTCGGCTTGAAATTGCAGCCGCCGTCGGTGAACGCACCCGGACCGGAGTTTAGCGTGCTTGGCGAATCCAATGCGCCGGGTCGAAGTTCGCTTCCTTTCCCCGCACCCTGTCCCTCTCCCCAAGGAGAGGGGAGCGTTGTCGCCGTCGTGGGACAACCCGAAGCCTCCCTTCCTGACCAACGCCGGGCATCATTCCTCCCTCTCCCCAAGGGAGAGGGCCGGGGTGAGGGGGAAGAGAGCGCCCATTCGGCCCAGTGCTTAAAAACCGAGAGGCGCCAGAAGGAAGCCGTTTCTTCCTTCTGCCTTCCACCCTCTGCCTTGTTTATCCGCGTGCCGCTAACGCGCATGAAAGGCCTCACCGCCCGCACTGCGGAGAACTTGCTCGCGGCGCGCCAGCAAGGGCCGTTCGCTTCGATGGACAATTTTTTCCGCCGCGTCGAGCCGTCCGGCGAGGAATTGGAAGCGATGATTCGCGCCGGCGCTTTCGACGAGTTCGGCGAGACGCGCACCCGCCAATTCTGGCAAGCCCAATACCTCGTCAAGAATGCGGAGCGCGGAATGCGGAATGCGGAATTAAACTTCGGTGAAACGGCGGGTTTGCCTCCGGCCTTCCGCGTTCTTCCGGCAGACTTTCTTCACGAACCGTCTCGCCGGGAACGCCTGATCGGGGAGACCGAGTTGTTCGGGTTTGCCGTCAGCGGGCATCCGCTCGAATTGTTCGACGACGTGGCGTGGGACACTTATTGCCCGGTGAACCGCCTCGGCGAATTTGCCGGCCAGACTATCACGACATGCGGCCTCGTGGTCGAACAGCGCGTCCATCACCAGACCACCGGCGAGCCGATGAAATTCCTCACGCTGGCAGACTGGACCGGGATGGTCGAAACCGAGCTCTTCGCGCAAACATACAAGAGCTACGGCCTGGCGACGGTCCGGTATCCGGTGCTGGAGATCGAAGCGAAGGTCGAGCCGTTCGAGAACGGCCAGGGCTTCTCCCTGCGCGTGCTGCGGGCGGGCAAACCGAGGACGAAGCAGGATGAGCAGTGAATGCGTCCAGAGGAATTCTCCATCCTGGCGCAAATCCGCTTGACGCCCGGCGCTGATAGGACTACGCACGGGGCTATCATGACCCGGAGACCTAATCTTCCTGCATTCGTTTTTGTCTTTGCCGCCGCGTTGCTTCTGGCAGCGCCATCCGCTCTTGCTCAGAAGGTCAAAGTGCTCGTCCCGGCGGGCAACCTGAACGACCTCCAATCGCTCACCGAGCGCCATTCCAATCTGGATCTGGTCCCCTTCAGCACGTCGCAAGATTTGCTCGCCAAGGTCGCTGACGCCGACGCGATCGTTGGCTTCGGAGCAAACAACCCCGCCCCTCAAATCGTCGCGGCTGGCAAGAAACTGAAGTGGATTCAAACCCACAGTGCCGGTGTTGAGACCACCCTGGCCGAGCAGGCGGTCCGAGACAGCCAGGTCCTGCTCACGAACGCGAAGATCATTATGGGGCCGGAGATTGCCGATCATGCCCTGGCGTTGTTGCTGAATCACACGCGCGATCTCAAGTTTCACAACGAGCAAATGACGAAGGTCGGCTTTCAACGCGGCAACCGTCTCCCGCAAATCGAGCTGCGCGGCAAGACCGTCCTCATCATCGGCCTGGGCGGCATCGGCACGCAAGTGGCGGAGCGCTGTTTTGCGTTTGGCATGCGCGTCCTGGCGGTCGATCCGAAAGACATTCCCTTCATGCGCGCCGTCGAGGAAGTCCGCAAGCCGGACGAACTGCACAAGCTTTTGCCGCAGGCCGACGTGGTCATCAGTTGCACGCCGCTGACGCCGGAATCGAAGCGTGTCCTTGGCTCCAGTGAGTTTGGGCTGATGAAGGACGGCGTTTACATCATCAACGTTTCGCGCGGGGAAGTCCTCGATACCGAAGCGCTCACGGCGGCTTTGAAGTCCGGCAAAGTTCGTGCGGCGGGCCTGGACGTGACCGATCCGGAACCGCTGCCGGGCAATCATCCGCTGTGGTCGATGCCGAACGTCACCATCACGCCGCACAACGCGACGAACTCGGATCATCTGCAAGAGCGCCGGCTGCAGCTTTATCGCGAGAACATCGAACGCTTCCTGACAGGCCGGCCTCTGCGCAACGTGGTGGACAAACAGCGGCGCTATTGAGTCGCGTTATGGCGCGATGGCGCGGTAAAAACGCCCGCGAATGCTGACGGCCGCCGGGTCGCTGAACGTGGCGACCCCGTCCACGAACTTCACCTCCCCGACCCGCGTCCAGTTCAGCAAGTCCGTCGAGGCCTCGATGACGTAACTTTCGCCCGGACTGCCCGTCAGATTGAATCGGAACTGGCCGCCGGAGACTCCGGCTCCCTTCGACCCCAGCCGGCTTGAAGCGCGGGTTTCCCTTTGCCCGGTGATGGGAAGGATGTTGCCGTCGAAAGAGGCGACCCCGGCAAAGGCGACGGTTTTCTCCGGCTTCGAGCTGGGCACGACTTCGTAAGTCAATTCACGAGCCGTGTTGTCAAAGAAGGGGCCCCATTTCACCTGACTGTTGACCGCATCGATCGCTCCGCCGTCGCTGGGATTCTGCGCTGTCCAACCGGCTGGAATCTGATCCTGGACCGCATACACGGAAACATCCGGCGTGGTGCGGATCGCCAGCCGAACCTTGAAGACCTCGCCGGCCACGAACGCCGGCGGCAAGACGCTGCCCGCCGAAAGCCCTGGGGCCTTATCGACCGCGCCCATAAGGCCCAACGGTCGTGCGGCGGGTGGGTTAACCCACCAGAGCGGCGGGGCGGGGATCTTTGGATCCAAAATGTAACTTTCACCGTCTTTCCAAAGCGCGGCGCATCGGGTGACGTAATCTATCGAGATCGGACTCGGCGGAGTCGGCCAGGGCGAACCTTTCCGCCAGGCCGAGCCGTAGGCCGTCACTTTCGTCGAGTGTGATCCGGCTGTCCGCCGGGTTGGTGTCGGCCGGGTGTAAACTGGCGAGCTGGATGACGCGATCGCTTCCAATGGCGCTGCCGACGCCATTGACCGAAGCCATCCCGGTAAACTCCTTTGCGCCCGTCTCTCCGAACGGCGGTGTGACCACATAGGTCAGGGTTCGTGGATTCGCGTCGAAATAGGGACCCCACTTCACGTTTTTGTTATTCGCGTCGTAAGCGCCGCCGTCGCTGATTTGGCTCACCACCCAGTTGGCCGGCGGGCGATCTTCAACCGCATAAACACTGGCGCCCGCGGGCGGCGAGGCCTGCAGTGTCACACTCAGCTTCGTGCCGGCGGAATAAGTGGAAGGAAGCTGCCGTTCGACGAAGACAGCGGGGAGCGAGACGATGGCCAATTCACTCGTAACCGAGCCCAGACTGTTGGAAACCACCACGGTGTAGCCGCCCTCCGTCGCAGCCGTGGCATTGTTCAACGTTAGCGTTGTGCTCGTAGCCCCGGAGATCACGGCGCCATTTTTCCGCCATTGAAAGGTCAGCGGCGGCGTGCCCGTCGCCTCGACGCTCAGAGTAATTGTCGAACCAATGACGAGCGTCTGGCTTTGTGGTTGTTTGACAATCACCGGTCGCGCGGGATTCTCCACCGCGAGCTTCAAAACCCTGTGGTTCACTCGGTCGGTGACGAAAAGATGTCCGCTATCGCTGTAAGCTACCGCAAAGGTGTGCCCCGAAAGCGGCTGCGTCGGTGTCGCGCCCGAAGGCAAAATGTAAGAGCCGAGCAGGAACCCCGTTTGCCGGTAAGCATCCACCTGGTTGGAGTACAAGTACGTGACGAACAGGACGCCGCGGTTGTCGCCGGTGATCGCCATCGCTCCGTCGCCCCGCACGGTGAATTCTCCCAGCAGCCTTCCAGACGAGTCGTAGCGCAAGACTTTCGTCCAGCCGACGGCAAAGATCTCTCCGGACGCCGAAACCCACACGTCGTACGCCTGGGGCGCCGGCCAGGCGCGCACCAACTTGCCCTCGGGGGTCCACACCGAGATTCGTCAAGTCTCGGTCGGCGCGCCCGCCACGACCAGGTTCCCGCTGGTGGGATCAATGGAGATGCCGCCAGGGAACGGCCTCGCACCGGAAGGTTCGGTCGAGAAATTGCGCACCGCTTTCCCGTCCGCGGCGTAGGCGTAAATGCTGGCCCCGTACTCCGAAACGTACGCGTTTCCCGCCCTGTCAATCGCCACGTCGTTGGGGTAGTAAAGCCCATCCGCGTACTGGCGCTTGTACGCGCAGGTCTCGCGGTCAAAAACCTGGACGCGCCGGTTCGTATCATCAACGACGTGCAATTCGCCATTGCCCGCCAGGCCCATGCCTTGCGGATACTCAAAAAGCCCGTTGGCTGTGCCGCGCCCCCCAAAACTCTGGACCACCCTGAAAGCCACCGGCTGCAGCACCGTCAGCGACGCATTTTGGCTGGTCACAGACCTGCCCGCGTTGCTCACCACGACGCTGTAATTGCCCGTCTGACTGGATTGCACACGGCTGATCGAGTAACTGGCGCTGGTCGCGCCGGTGATGTTGTTCCCGTTGTAGCGCCATTGATACCGGATCGGCTGCGTCCCGGAGGCGGTCACGATGAACGTGACGTTGGTTCCTTCCAGGACCGTTTGGCCGGCTGGTTGCCGCGTGATGGTGGGCCGCGCCACGTTCGATAACCCGGCTCCGCGTACGTTGGCGGCAAAGCCGTACGCGGCGAGAAGAGCGAGACCAAAGCAAAAGAAATGGGTTCGATTCAGAGTTTGCATAATCAGGGTGAGTAAGACGCTGCGGCCTCACTGCGGATCAGAGCCATGCCCGACCGCGCGATAAAAGCGCAGTAGGGCGCGTCCTGCTTCCGGATCCGCAAACACCACGATGCCGTTCTGGTTCAGGGCAGTCGTCAGCGGCTGCCAATCTTCAAGATTGGTCGAAACCTCAATGTGGTACTTCTCGTATTGCCGTCCGTTCACACTGATCTGGAATTCGCCGCCTGGCAGACGCGGCAAAATTCCCAGCCGGCTGGTGGCGTGGGATTGCCGTGGTCCGGCGGTCGGAAGGTTCACGCCGTCGAACGACACGACTCCACCCAGCGTCAACACGTCTGGCGTTCCTGGATCCGTGGCAATCTCATAACTCATCTCCCGCGGGTTGCTATCGAAGAACGGCCCCCACTTGACCCGGCGGTTAACCGAATCGAATTCTCCGGCGCCGCTGATCGCCGTGACGCGGACTCCCGGTGGAACACGATCCTCCACGGCGTAAACGGAAACCCCAGGCATCGGTTTCACAGACAATTGCACTTTGAAGTTCTCCCCAGGCACGAACCGCGACGGCGCAGTACTCGTGGCCGTATCCGGCCTGGCAATGCGCGAGACGTAGTTCTGGAGCCCGAGGCCTCTCAAGTTCCCGCTCGTCGTATTCACCCACCAAAGCGGCGGGCCGCTCACCTTCGGATTGATCGCGTAAGTTTCTCCATTCTTCCACAGCGTTCCGGCTCGCGTGACGTAATCGATCGGGATGGGATTCGGCCCGCTGACCCACGTCGCGCCTTTCCGCCACGCCGCGCCGTACGCGGTCGCTTCGTTGATGGTGATTCGGGAATCCGGCGGGCTGTTGTCGGCCGGATGGAGTTTGATCAACTCGATTTTCCGGTCTCCACCGATCGGGGCGCTCACGCCGTCGGCGGACGCGCTGCCGGCAAACTCTTTTTCACCCGTCTCGCGCGGGGGCGGCGTCACGGTGTAGGTCAAAGTCCGCGGATTGCCGTCGAAGAACGGCCCGAACTTCACCTTCCCCGTGTTCGCATCAAACTTGCCTTCGTCGCTCACTTTGCTCACGGCCCAGTTCGCGGGGGGCCGATCCTCGATTGCATAGACACTGGTTCCGGCGCTGGGTGAAGCTTTCAAGGTGACGATCAGCGTGGCGCCGGGCGCGTAACCGCCGCTCGGCAACATCGCCGTGACGAATGCCGGCGCGTCACGCGCGCTGACCTCGGTGAATTTGCTCAGGCCGACGAGATTGGGCGGCGGGAGAAGCCCGCCCCCCAACACGACCGTGAACGGATTGGATTCGAGCCGCAGCGCCGAGGTTTCAAAAGTCGCGCCGTTGTAGGCGCGGATGAGCAACGTGGCCTGGGCGCCACCGGGAACACCGGGAACGGAAACGGTGATTGAATTCACGTAGCCGCTCGCGGGGCCAGTTTGGAAGGTTGTGGGCGGCGGAGCCGCTTGCCACGCTCCCGCCTTCTGCACGTAAAGCTGGGCGGACCATCCGGCACCCGCGCCGGTGCCGTCCGCAAGGACGACCCGGGCGTCGAATGTGCCGGGCAATCGGTTGTTCAAAATGACTGTGCCTTGGCCGAGCGCCTGGAGCGACACAAAGACGGTGGTCCAGGCCAGGGCGATCCTCTTCATAAGTTTCATAATCCCGGGAGTTTCGGAGTGAGTTCTATGCAACGTCCACGCTCTGATCCACGAATTGCATCTCACCCTGGATAATGCTTCATTGGCCCCAGGACTCAAGCCTGGAATTTGAGGGAATGAGCCTATCCTCGCCGCGTCAAACCAGCGCCCGCCGCAATTCTGAAGGCGAGACGACCGAAATCTTCAGCCCGGCCTGAACTCGTTCATACCCAGGACCACTCCGTGGGCTGACCACGAAGTTCCTCCCCTTGGGATAGTGTTCCCGAAACACTGCCAAGCCGCGCGTCTCGAACGCCTCCGGCTGCCACTTGCACTCGATCACGTCGATGGCATCGCGTCCACGCGGCACAACGAAATCCACTTCGCGCTGTTGTTTGTCGCGCCAGAAGTGAATCTTTGGCACGCCCGCGGCAATGAGAGAGTCCAGCACGAGATGCTCCCAGAGAGCACCGCAATCCTCCGACCGCAATTGATCCCACCCCCGCGCGTGGCACACTAACCCGGTGTCGAAGCCAAACACTTTTGGCTGCGCGACGATCTCGCGCCGCCCGCCGGCTGAGAACGGACGCACCAGGTGCGCAACGTGAGTGATTTGATAAACCTCCAGCCAGTACGTCACCGTCGGCCGGCTGATCTGGCTTTCGGCCGCGAGCTTCGTCACGTCCAGCATCCCGCCGCTTTGGCGTAAGAGCAATTCCAACACGCGCAGAAATCCAGCCCGCTTCTCCAGCCGGAACAGCTCCTGAACATCCCGCGCGAAGTAGGAATCTTGCCACTCGGCATAGAATTCGGCATTCCGTTCCTCCGACAGTAACGCAGGCGGCAATCCTCCGCGCAGCAACCGCTCGCGTGTGTCCGCCACCCCGAACGCCATCAACTCTTCATGCAGCACCGGCACGAGCTGTACCATTCGCTTGCGGCCTGTCAGACTGTCTCGGAACTTTTGCGTGGCCGCGAGCGTGGAAGAACCAGTGGCCAGGATTCTCAACCGGGGAAATTCGTCAGCGCCAATCTTCAACAACCGGCTTGGGTCAGGAAGCTGATGCACCTCGTCGAAGATCACGACCGGCTTTCGGACCGCCCGGTAGAAACTCTCCGGATCCCGCAAACGTTCCGCCACGCTGGGCAGATCACAGTTGAGGAATTCCGAGTCCGGGATGCTTTGCGCCAACACCGTTTTGCCCACGCGCCGCGGTCCGGTGAGCCAGACGACGGAGGCCTGCTTCCACGCCAACACGAGCCGTTCCATCCAGAGCGGGCGAGCAATCATGGCAGGCACACTTTACGTTTAGACGGCTAAAAGTAAATCGAGGATTTTCTCGGACGACAAGTGCGGCTGTTGAAAAGCCGATTTCGTACATGGCGATCTTCCCTTTCCCTGTGCCGCAAAGAATCACCCCCAAAACCGAGATCTGTCAAACTCAGCGGGCCGTATCGGTTTGGAGTATGGCACCCCTACACTGCCCCCGGAACGCTCATGGCTCACCGGATCGGCGCGACGTGGCCGTCGCCGTAAAGAACGTTCTTCGTCCCGTTCGTGCCGCCCGGATGGAAGTTCTCGTAATCGTACATCAATCGCGCTTTCTCCGCCGTCATTTCGATGCCTGATATCACGCCCGGCAGGACAATGGGCTTGCCATTGGCGGCATAGTTCCATTCGTAGCTTGAACCTTCCTTTTCAAACCAGCCGTCCCGGTCCTTGGGGCAACGAAAAACCGCCAGCACACCGCCCAGATTATTGGAGAGCACGTCCACGATTCGCGGCAACACATTCGTCGGCTCGATCGGAGTCGTCGGGCGGCGTTCGGCAAAGGGCAATTTCCCGCCGTAATCCTCCGCGTAGATTGTCAGCGCGATGCCCAGTTACCGGAGGTTGCCGATGCATTTTGTGTCCAGCGCTTTGCCTTTCGCGCGGCTCAAGGCCGGCATCAACAGCCCCATCAAGATGCCGATGATCCCGATGACGACGAGGAGTTCGATCAACGTGAACGCCACCCCGGATCGCCGTCTGGATGAGCGTGGGATCATGGCTTTTCGCCGCGCCGGTCCTTCTCAAGCTGGCGACGGTCGCGCGCCACGCGCTGCTCAACCGTTCCGTTCTTCAGCCGATTCTGAATGCGTTGCATCGTGTCCTGCTGCGACGCTTGCTTGGCTTGGGAGACCATTTCCTGCATCCGTTGCTGGCGCTCGGCGGGCGGCAACGAATTGATCTGGGCCAGAGTTGCGATCTGCTCCTGAGTTTTCTGCCGTTCTTCGGGAGACATTGTGGCGAGGAAAGCCTCCAACGCCTGTTCAGGCGACTTGGTGGCCGGTTCGCAGACGAATTCCGCCGGAATGGAAGGTGCCGGTTGGGCTTGCGTGGCCTTGTCTTCTCCGCCTGGGGCTTCCTGCCGGACCACGGCCACGCTCTGAAGCGGCTGGATCGTGTAGAATTCGTCCCATTTGCGACGGACCTGTTTGGCAACTCGAGCCACGGCCATTCTGAATGGCACTTGTTCGAGTTTCAAATTGATCGTCCCTTTCGTGCCGTCCTCCGCAACCACTTGCGCCCGCGAGAAACGCGAGAGCGCGAGCACCGCGAAGTCCAGGTCTTTGTCCTGAATCTGCGCGGAAACGAGCTTGTTCTCCGCGCGCAAAAGGTTCGCGAACCCGGTCATGCCACCCAACTGCCAAAGCGGAGTCTTCTGAAGATTGAGCCAGCCGGTCCCCGCCGGAGAAAGGTCTCCTTGAACCACTTTCTCGAACGTGCGCGCCGATCTCCGCGTCGAGTAAATCGGATACAAAGCCGTCCAACGCGCGCTGGTCTGGAGGCCGATGATATTGAGGACTTCTTCGAGCGGAACGTTGCGCACGTTCAGCGTGACGGATCCATGGACGTTCTTGTTCACGACGATCCGCTCCCAGGTCTGCCATTCGAGTTTGGAGATCACCCAACGGACGTCCATGTTGCGCACCCTGAGCGTCACCAGATTCGTGTGGGCGCGGTAGGCACAGTAACCGCCCCACAGCAAAACTCCCGCGAGCAAGCCCGCGAAAACTTGTTCATTCCGCCTTTTCGGCAAAGACTGGCTCTCGCGGATCAATGATCAGCCAGCAGAACGTGCCGATGAGAAAGAGCAATCCCATGAGGTAAAGCGGCAAGTTCCAACTCTCAAACCACTGCACCGCGTAACCGACCACCAGCGGACAAATCAGACTGCCGAGTTGTCCCGCTGTGTTCATCGCGGCGCTGACGACGCCCGCGTGGTCGCGGCCGACTTCGATGCACGTGCCCCACGCCGCCCCCAGCGTAAACATACACGCTGCCGTGGCGACCGAGATGAGCACTGCCGCGAGGACAGGAACCGGAGAGGCCGCGGCGACGATCAAAGAAACCGCCGCAATGACATACGCCACGCCGCCTACCAGGCAGCGCCCCGCGCGCAATCCGTATCGCGCCGCCACGCGGTCGGTCACCACGCCTCCGAATAGATCGCTCACCACGCTCAAGAGCAAAGGCAGTCCGGACAGGAATCCGAGCAGCGCAGCGTCGAAACCGTGCCGTTCTTTCAAGTAGGTCGGCAGCCACGTGATGCAGAAGTAGAACATCGAGCTGTTCGGGACGTACATGATGCAAAGCGCGATCACGTTGCGGTTGCGGAAAAGCCGCCGCCAATATTCCCAACCGACCTCGTGCGTCGCATCGGCAGGCCGTTCGGCGGTGATGCGTTCGAGTTCCGCTCCGTTCACGGCCTTGTGCTGCGAGGGATCGTCGCGGAACCAGACATACCAGGCCGCGGCCCAGACGAAGCCGAGCGCCCCGAACAAGACAAAGATCATCCGCCAATGCATGTAAGGCATCAGCGCCACGACCACGAGCGGCGTCACTCCGCCCGCGAGATGCGCGCCGGCAAAGAAAATCCCCTGGATCGTTCCGCGCTCGCTGCGCGGGATCCACCGCGAGAAAGTCCGCGCCACGCACGGCCACGCGCCAGCTTCACCTGCGCCAAACAGGAAACGCGTCACCAACATCGTGCCATAGTTGAACGCGCCCGCCGTCGCGATCGTGAACGCGGACCACCAGACGACAATGCGGGTCAACACTGCGCGAGTGCCAAAGCGGTCCGCCCACCATGCGGTCGGGATTTCGAAGAGCGCGTAAGCCAGCGCGAAAGCGCTGAACACATAACTCATCTGAATCATGGACAACCCCAGATCGCGCATAATCTCCGGCGCCAGCTTCGAGATGCAGACACGGTCCAGATACGTGACCATGGCCAGCAGCACCGTCAACCCGACGACCCGGTAACGCACGCGCGTCGGACGCGTTTGCGATCCGACCGATGCGGAATCCAGATTGGTTGTCGCCTTCATTTTTGCGGGCACAGAGCGCGCGAGAATCCGAAATCCGAAACAAATTCCGATTACGGAAAAGGACAATGCCAAAACCGAGGCACAGGCGGCTGTATCCCCTCAGTTAATGAGGCATTGCAGGCGGCTTCCGTTTCGAGTTTCAACCTTTGCTCATTTCGATTTGTTTCGGATTTCGGATTTTGAATTTCAAGAGTCCCGCGGCTCGACCCGCTTTCGAGCGATATGAGAATCAGGCCGATTCAACGCCCGCTCTGGTTCCTGGCCCGAGAGCACGAGCGCCACGTCGCGGGCGCACAGCAAGCGAGCCTCGCGCCGGCCTTCTACGGACGATCCGCCCAGGTGGGGAGTCAGCACGACATTGCTCCGTCCCAGGAGCTCTGCCGGCGCCTTCGGCTCGAATTCCATCACGTCCAGACCGGCGCCACCGAGAAGCCCGCTGGCCACGGCGCGACACAAAGCCGCTTCTTCGATCACGGGACCGCGCGACACATTAAGGAGGATCGCGCCGGGTTTCATCCGCGGCAAATTGTCGGCGTTGAGCAAGTGACGGGTCTGTTCCGTCAATGGGACGTGCAGGCTGACTACTTCCGCGCGAGCCAGCAGTTCATCCAGTTCGCAAAAATTCGGCTCACCACGGCGGCGCGGCGCGTGCATGAGAATCTTCATCCCGAAGGCTTCCGCGCGGCGCGCCACCGCGCGGCCAATCCGGCCATAACCGATGATTCCCAGCACACTGCTGTGCAGGCGCAGACCGTCCCAACGCACGGGATTGAAGCCATCTTTGGCCCATTGGCCTGACTGAACGTACTGGTGCCCCTCGCAAATTCGCCGCGCCACCGCCAGCAGCAGCCCGATCGTGGTGTCGGCGGTAGTTTCCACGAAGGGATCGGGAGCGTTCGTCGCCCAGACGCCGTGGCGCGCCATCGCTTCGAGATGGAGGTTGTTGAAGCCCGCGGCCATGTTGGCCACGATCTTCAGCCGGGGCGCGGCCGCGAGCAAAGCCTCGTCCACGATCACATCGCCGTGATTGATAATCCCAACCCACTCGGAGGCGCGTTGCAAGATGGTTGAGCGGGGTACCAGCGAACCGTCGCTTGGCCCCATCACGATCTCTGCGAGCCCTTCCAAAGGTGCTAGGTGGTCCGGTGGAGTGACAGCGGTAATCAGAACGCGGGGCAGCATCTGTCAGCCAGTCTATGCGGTGGCCTTGAAGTTCAGAAGGAAAATGGTGGCTCGATCGGGAGCGGGCCGAGCTCATGCAAATCGCAACTTCCTAATGGTGCCGATTCAGGGCATAAAATGCCATCGTGAGAACGGTTTTGCCGGGAGCGCTAACTTTCACGCGCCAGCGTTTTGGAGTGCGGCGGCCCTCTGCCGCTTTTGGCCCGGTGCGACGAATGGAAAGGGCCCGAGGACTGGCGCACTCCAAGGCCTCGCGGCCCATCTACCGCTTATGGCAAGCGCTCTTGGCGACGGCGCCATGCATACGGTCCATGAACCCGGTAGGGCGAGTCCGTCCCGGCGAGCCACTCGACGTGCGTGGAACACGTCCGACTCGGCTCGCTGGGGACAGGCTCGCCCTACCGTCTGGTTCATGGGAAGTCCTGACGTCGGTGATCCGGCTTCTGACGCGATGGAGTGGCGCTAACCCGGCGGAAAAGCCCCGGCTCGACCACGCCGCAGCCGAATTGCAGGGATCAAGCGGAGCGCTGCTGCGCTGGCAGACGACCGGCCCGTTGGACATGGCCTCCGCCAGCACATTGATTCAACAACCGACCTTGCAAACTGAGAATGCCGAGGCGCCCCTCGATCTGGCGCGCTCGTGGCAAACGTCGATAGCGAGCGCGGATTTGCGCGTTTCACCGGGGACGGGCCAGGCGGTCGAAGAACGGACAGTTTGGCTCGCCCGCACGGATTTCATCGTGCCCAATTCCGCGCCGGCGCAGTTTTGGGGATCGAGCCGCAGCCCGTGGAGCGTCTGGCTCAACGTCTCTTCAAGGGAAAGGTGGTCAACGGAAAGGCCAGGAGCCTCCGTTGGCCCATCGTCTCTTCCTGGGCGGCGGTCTGCCTCAAGGTTTGATTCGGGACGGAGTGGAATCCGTCCCTACCCGGTTCCTGAGAGGTGTCCTGTTCCTTTCGGACCTGCACTCGGCCCATGAACCCGGTAGGGCGAGTCCGTCCCGGCGAGCCGCTTCGACGTGCGTGGAACACGTCCGACTCGGCTCGCTGGGGACAGGCTCGCCCTACCATCTGGTTCATGGGAAGTTTCCAGGGTTCCAAAGCACCCGCTTATCGCTTCGGCTCCGTCGCGCGTTCCTGGAGCCAGAGCACGTCCGGGTTGGACGGAGCGGATTCGAAGGGAACCAGATTCTTGCCTTTGTGCACTGGAGGGACGGTGCGCTTGTCCAGCCATCGCTTGCGTTCGGTGTGTCCGTCCGCAAAAACGAGGTTCCCGCTCCCGTTGTGATAGCTGGCCGGAAAATCGATCATTCTCCAGATGGCCGGCCGGCGCGGTTCGAATCCGGACATCTCCACTCCGAAGTATCCGTTGTTGATCCGGTCTTCCCGCTCGTCCACGAGCACGAAAATCCCCGAAGGCCCGCGAAGGATCATGTCGGTGATCTTCCGGTAGATCTTGAACGGATAATCCTCCCGGTCGTCCCACGCATTGCTGCGCGAGTTGAGATGCGAGTTCATCGAGATGGAACGGACGCGCGGGAGATCCTTGCCGCCATGCCGGGAGGTGCTTTTGTCCGAGGGACAACGCCAGATGCCCAGATTGGCGTGATACGGCCAGAGATGGCTGTTCATGAGATGGAGCACGTTGGTGTTATCCGGCGCGGGCACGGCGTAATCCAGGCTGCCGCGGACCCAGGTGCCTTGCACGCCGTGCTCGTTCGGGGGAATCCGGTCGCTGTTGTCGTCGGCGTACATCAGCCAGGATAGCCCCATCTGGCGGAGGTTGCCGCCGCAGATCACACCCTGGGCGTGAGCTTTGGCGCGGGCCAGAGCCGGGAGGAGCAATCCGGCCAGCAACGCGATGATCGCGATGACGACGAGCAGTTCGATCAGCGTGAATCCCGCGGCAGTGTTTCCGATGCTGCTGCTTCGCGCGCCAGAACCATGACTCTGACGGCCTACGAACCGAAAACCGTGCGGACCGCAGCCTTCAGGCTGCTTCCGCGCACTCTCCGGAGTCGAGCGTTGAAGCGGCCTAAAGGCCGCAGTCCGCGAGACGGGCTCATGGGGGTCCACGGCCTCCCGGCCGTGCCCACGGACGATGAACCCATCGATGGTAGGGCGGTGCTGCTGCGCCGCCGCAGCGACGGAAGACCGGCTGCGTAGGAGCGCAGCCCGACCGAATTTACGCAAGGGGCAGAGCCAGCGGTTCATTCCTTTCATTGGCCTGCCGCCGTCCCGGTGAACAAATCCGCCGGGCGTTTGCCGGCCCAGGCAATGCCGCGCAGCAACAGCCGACGGTATTCCGGCTTCTCGAAGTTGGAGTATTTATGCCCTTGCAGCGAAACAAACGCGCGATAGGGCCGGCCTTCTGGCAACGTCTTTTCCATCACCCAGAGTTGGGGAATCGTTTCCTCGGGGGTCCGGTCGCTCGTCGCCAGGACGTGCATCTCCGGCGCGGTTCGGAGCCGGAAGAAAATTTCGTCGTCCATCTCGAAATCCGACGCGCCCTGAACGATCGGGTGGGAACGATCCACGAAATGAAATTTCATGGGGCCGGTTTTCCAGTTCATCTCGCCGTGCTGCTTGGCGCCGCCCGCCAGATTGGCGAACCAGGTGGTGTTCGTTCCGCACATGGCATCGTGTAAAACCACCAGCCCGCCCCCGCGCTTGAAGAAGGTCTCAAGTCGTGAGCGTTCTTCGGCGGCCATATTGGTGCCGTCGGCGGCGTAGAGAATGAGCACGTCGGACTTGGCCAGTTCGGCGCCGGAAGGAAAGCGCTGCGCGCCGTCCGCGACCGCGCCGCGTTCGTTCAGCAATTGTTTCCATTGTTCGAGGAAGCGCGGGTAATCGTGCTGGCCCGGGCCGTGCGTCTTGGCGCTGGCGCGGATGAACACGCGCAGCGGAGGTTGGTTTTCAGCGGCGAATGCGGTCAGAGTGAGGGAGAGGATTCCGAGGAGAACGAATGACAGTTTCATCGTGGGCCTGGAGTTCAGGTGATGGTGAGAGCTTAAGGAATGTCTGGAGCTTGGCAAGTGCAGCTATGAATTCATGGTCTTTCAAAAGGGCCAGCATCGGGGGCCCGCGCCCGGTTTTGCCGATAGGAACCCATGGCACCCGTGTCGCACGCCTGGAACCAGGAGGCAATCGGGCGATTCTCTCTCAGCCGCTGGCACTTCGCGAGAGCAGCGATTTTGGGTTGCAGTTTGATTGGGCTATCGACGCTCCGGCTGGTGCGGCGGGCGTGCTGCAAGTGCGAGTCTTCGGCCTCGACTCCAAAACGTTTGAACTCTGGACGATCACCAGCGTATGTGGCAGGGATGAAATTCGTGCAATGGATGCCGCGGATTCGTGCCCAACGGGTCTCTTAAAAATTTTGGGGGCCGGACCGCCGTTGTCCTACCCTGCATGGCAGAATGGGCGGCGTATGAAGACTCAAAATGGAAAATGCACGAAATCATGGAACGCTCCCACCAGGACGGAAGAACCGCTCTGGCAAACGATCCTTGGCTGCCTCCTGCTGGCCGGCCTGTGGGCCCTGGCGTTGATTGTTCTCTGATCTAGGCCACCAGCTTGGAAGGAAGGTTCGTGCTCAACTCCGCGGTCACGGAGCGGCACAGGCCGACGAAAGTTTCCTCCGCCAGGCTCAGGCGTTTGCCGCAACGGTGCAGCACGCCCCAGTCGCGTTTGAGCTTCCGCCGGCCCAGCGGCATCGCGACCAGCGATTTCTCCTCCAGTTCGCGGCGCGCGATCCACGGCGCGAGAATGCTGATGCCAAGGCCGAGCTTCACCAGCTCTTTGATCGCTTCCATGCTGCCCAGCTCGATGACGGTGTTCAGCACCATTTCCTCCTCGCGGAAATATTCTTCGATCAACCGGAACGTGTAGCTGTTCTTGTTGTAGAGCACGTAATTCTGGCGGGGAATCTCCCCGCGCGTCACGTGATGGTCCATCGCCCAGGGATGCAAGGGCGCCGTGAGAAAGGCCATTTCGTCCGTAAACAGGGGGATGAATTCCACCAGCGCGCGCTGCTTGGGTTCCAGGGCCACGGCCAGATCCACGCGGTTGTTTTGCAGGAGCTCGACACATTCGTCCGTGTCGCCGGGCTCGATCGTGATGTGGGATTCGGGGAAGCTTTGCTTCAACTCCCGCAGCACGCTGGGCAGGATGTACTGGCACGCCGTGCTGCTCGCGCCCAGGCGCAGCCGGCCCTTGCCCCACTTGCCGAGGTGCTGCAACGCGCTGCGGGCGGATCCCATCTCCAGCAATATTTTTTCCGCGTGATGGAACAACTGTTCCCCGGCCTGGGTCAGCACCACTTTTTTGCCCATCCTGTCTAAAAGGCGACATCCGACGTCCTCCTCCAGGGATTTGATCGAATGGCTGATCGCCGACTGCGACAAAAAGAGTTTCTTGGCTGTGTCCGTGAAACTTCCCGTCTGGGCCAGAATGACGAACGCCCGCAATTGCCGGCTGTCGAGCGGTTGGTTCATGTATGAACGCCTTTCATCCGTTTCATCCAAACATTGCCGTGCAGTCGTCGTGCCAGCCTGGACGCTCTGGCATGCCTGCGGCTCAGCGGCGGCCCGATGAATCTGTCCGATCTGAAGAGCGTCGGCCATTGGCCCACGCTCGTCACGGCTTTTCTCTACTTCGATTACAGTTTCATGGTGTGGACGCTCCTGGGCGCACCGTTGTTGGAAAGAAATCCGCTCCGGTTCTACAAAATCGGATTCTTCGTTTGCTCGGACTGAATCTCTTCCTTGTCTTCAAGCTCTTGCTTGGCAACTGAGCTTGGCCAAAACAAAGCGACGCGTTGGGTGGGGTGACGCTCCCGCGGAGCCTTGGCCGTGATCAAGCCGACACGAATTTCACGAATTAACACGAATTGGGAGGTCCTCTTAATTCGTGAGGCCGAGCGAAAGAGATCGGCCTCTGGCATCTCACCAGCAAAACCATCTCGAAGGAACTGCCCTCGCCGGCCAAGACGTGGTCGGAGAGCAAGGACTACGTGCTCAAACCCTTTGAAAAACGCGGCGAGATGGACCAGGGCATCCTGCGTTTCACGTGGTATTCGCTGATTCTCCTGGCTAAAGGCTACGCCATCGCGCTCCTCGTGGGCACGCCGATCGGCTTCATGCTCGGACTCTCGAAGGCGTTCACCAAGACGTTCTCTGGCAAGAGTACAACGCGCTGAATTATTCGCGGATCATCCTCTGCATTCTCACCATCGGCATCGTGGGCTTCGTCCTCGACCGATTGATGAGCGTGGTCGAAAGGAGGTTTAGAACGGGGTGAACGCCTCACGCAAAGAACGCGAAGGACGCAAAGAAGGAAGGGCTCCAGTCTGCTCACCTGTCGGCTTCCTTTCAAGTGTTGCTTGCCAAGAATGCCAAGAAGACAAGAGGGGCAATGAATCCGGATCAAACCGACATCGAATCTCCGATCCACCTTTGCGCTCTTCGCGCCCTTTGTGTGAGGCTTGACATCGTATGGCATTTCCGGAACTTAACGAAGTCAGTAAGAACTACGGAGAAGACCGATCGAGCATGTGCGTTCTCCATGACATCAACCTCTCGGTCGAAAAGGGCGAGTTCGTCGTCATCGTCGGGTACTCCGGCGCCGGGAAGACCACGCTCATCTCGTTGATTGCGGATTTGCTCAAGCCGGACGCCGGAACGATCGCGCTGAACGATCTGGAGATCACAGCGCCCGGCCCGGATCGCGGGATTGTTTTTCAAAACTATTCGCTGCTCCCTTGGCTGAACGTTTACGAAAACATTTACCTGGCCGTGGATCAGGT
Organism: Verrucomicrobiota bacterium; assembly: GCA_016871535.1. NCBI lineage: Bacteria > Pseudomonadati > Verrucomicrobiota > Verrucomicrobiota bacterium. The sequence goes on along the minus strand of VHCZ01000019.1, from coordinate 23,778 downwards.
CGGGGACATCCTGGAAGTGAAATTCCCGCGGCCGCGCGACCGCAAACAAGTCATGGAACACCCGGATTATGATCGGCTCCGCCGGCATCTGATCACGTTCCTTGCGGAGCATGCGGACAAGAAGCGCGATCCGGCCGCGAGCACGGGCGTGGCACCGGGCCATGGAAATCAACGGCGGCCTCCCAAGGCGGAAGCCCTCGATGGAACCTTTAGCCAATCCGCCGTGTCACGCTCGTCCCGGTTCGCCCCTGCCGGCGCGGATCGTTGACCATCGTTACAGCGTTACAACTTTACATCGTTACATGGGTTGAATGGGAAGATTTGCGCAAGCCGCGGAAACCCTTATGGATCGCAGTGCACGGTGCGGACGACCGAGATTGAAACAGCGTTGACCCAAGTCAAATCTTCGTCCGGCGCCTTTGTCAAAACCAAGCTCATGTCTAGAACAATGAAAAAAACCATCCGACCAAAGCAGAACTTCCCATTCACCTGCGGCAGCGCTGTGGTACTGGCGATCACGGCCTCGGTCTTTGCCCAGGAGAAACCCTACACGCTGCCTGGCACTGGCCAGCCCGCCTCGCCGGCGCCTGCGCCCGCGGCAAAGCCAAAGCCGTCAGCTCCCGCGTCCGCCAGACCTGCCGAAACGGGAACGTTCAACAGCTTCTTCAGCACGGAACTGCCCGACGCCATCGGCAAGAGCAAGCTCTCCATCAATTCGCGCTTGCGCTGGGAGCAAGCGGACCAGGACGGACCCGGCGCCGCCGACTTGAAGGAATCCGACGCGTTGACGCTGCGCACGCGCTTCGGCTTGACGACCGGGTCGCTCTACGGATTTCAGGGCATGCTCGAAGGCGAAAACGTGCTGAGCGTGATCGACTCGGACAATTACAACGCCGCCGGTTCCAACGGCCAGCCGGGCCGAACCGTGATTGCCGATCCCGAAACCACGGAATTGAATCAAGCCTGGCTGAGCTATTCTTCGACCAATTTGAATCTGACGCTCAAAGGCGGGCGGCAACGCATCGTGTTGGACAACCACCGGTTCGTGGGCGACGTCGGCTGGCGGCAAAACATGCAAACCTTCGACGCCGCGTCGTTGGAGGTGAAGCCCGTCAAGGACCTGTCGGCTTACTACGGCTACGTGTGGGAAGTGAATCGGGTGTTCGGCGACGTAAGCGGCTTGCCGGCCATCAACCAGGATTTCGAGTCCGATTCGCACCTGATGAACGTCGCATACAGCGGATGGAAGTATGGCCGCTTCGTCGGCTACTCCTATTTGCTCGATTTGGAGAATTCTGCGCCGGCTTCGCTGGGGAATTCGACGGCGACTTACGGCGGCTACTTCGCAGGCACGGCGCCCGTCGAAGGAAACGTCAACCTGGCTTATCGCGGCGAGTTCGCCTGGCAGACGGATTACGGCAAGAGTCCGCTCGCTTACGACGCGGAGTATTGGAACGTGGAGTTGGGAGCGACAGTAAAGAAGTTTGCGCTCGGCGGCGGCTACGAATTGTTTGGCTCGGACAACGGCCAGGGATTCAAGACCTCGCTGGCGACGTTGCACGCGTTCAACGGCTGGGCCGATGTGTTTCTGAATACGCCTGCGGCAGGCTTGCAGGACATTTACGGCTTCGCGCAATACACGCTGCCGTGGCAAATGCCGCTGCGCTTCGTGTATCACAAGTTCGATGCCGACACCGGCGGCGGCGATTTCGGCCAGGAGTTCGACGTGCAGCTCAGCAAGAAGTTGGGCAAGCATTGGACCGCGCTGGCGAAGTACGCCTTTTACGACGGCAAAGACGCGGCGCCTCCTTCCTTTGCCTCGCCGATCGACATGCAAAAATTCTGGCTGCAACTGGAGTTCACTTATTAGCGCCGTATTTGCTCGCGACTGGGTGCGATTAAAACTGTCGGTCAGCGACTCCGATTGACTTCTCTCTCTCCCCGCGAGGAACGAGTGGGGAGAGAGGGGATTCTTGGAAACAGGAGACGCGAGCCAACGCACCTCCTCTCCCCAGCCCTCTCCTCCCTTCGGGAAAAGAGGGAGAAGACTTTGTTGACCGACAGTTTCAATCGCACCCCTCGCGACGCGTCCGTATTGACGCGGTTGGTGTGGCACCGGACAATGGACACGATATGGGTCGAGTTCGGCGTGGCGGTTTTATTATCACCTGGTTTATCGGCGATCACGAGCCGCGCCATGTTCACGTCGAAACCACCGACGGCAAGCTGATCGGCCGGTTGAATCTCCAGACGCGGCAAGGAATGGAAGGTTGGCAGCCTGACAGAAAGCTGTTACGAATCATTGCCGAACTTGAACGCGAAGGTCGATTGTGAAATCGCTGACGAATCTGAAGAAGCCTTTTGGCACCGCCAAAATGGTCCGCATCAAAAGCGTCCGCTACCTCGCCTGGGAAGACGCTTTCGACGTGGAGTTTGAGGACGGTTTGAGCTTCCTTCAGCCGCAACGGACGATCCGCAAATCAAATCGAATCTCGCCCAAGGCTGTCCCCGTCGAGGTAGTGCTGGATGAAGAGTGCCGGATCGGCTTCACCGTGCGCTATGACAATGGTCAGGCGGCCGAAGTTTCCTGGGCGTTCATCCGCGAGCTGCCGCCGAAGAAGCAAACGAATACGCGCTATTGAGCAGGCGCGCTTGTTGTTGGAGGCGCTGCAGGGGGATGAGCCTGCGGCGGTACAGGCTGGGCGTGTTCGATTCGCTGTGTCGGCGGGTTCATTCGAATCTTCCTTCAAGCCAACCCTGGAGCTTCCTCGATCGCCCACATCGGCCCTGAACCGTTTGGACTGCGGTGGCAAGGCGCAGTCGCGTCACCGCTTTTGAGGGCGCCGGCAAATCCAGCACCCAAAGCGGCGTGGCGCTGCGCTTCCCGCCGCAGTCCAAAAAGCCGCCCGGGCGACGGAACGCGTTCCTTTTGCGCGCTCTGTCCAAAAGGCGACAGACCTTCTTGTCGGGGAATTCCTGATTCGTGGGCGGGTGAATCCGGCCCTTCGCCGCTTTGAATCCAGTTTCTCTGAATCTCGGCGTGCTGGTCCGTCCGGAGGAACTGTTGAAAGTCATCGTCGCGATTGTGCGCGTGTTCATCGCTCACGGCAATCGCGGCGACCGCAAGAAAGCGCGGCTGAAACACTTGCTCGAATCGTGGACGCTCGATCGGTATCTGGCGGAGACGGAGAAGGTGCTGAGTTACCAGTTGTTGAAGGCTCCTGCGGGGCTGTGTCAGAGCGTGGGAGCGTCGGAGCTTGGGAGCGTTGAAACGGCTGCACGCTCTGACTTTCCGACCGCTCTGACGTTCCGACGCTCCACGCTCACGTTGGTGTCTTCCCGCAGCGACAAAGGGGACTCAACTACGTCGGAGTCGCCATCCCGGTCGGGCAGATCACGCCGAAGCAAATGGTCCGGGCTTACTTGTGCCATCGCCGGGTGGGTGAATCTTTCCGGGCGTTTTCACAATTACCGCGGAATATTGGATTCCCGACGGCAATATCACCGGGCCGCCGGATCGGGTTTTCAAGGCCGTTGCCGGAGCCGTGGGCGATGCGACCCTGGTCGGGATGAAAGATGGGTTCTACACCTTCCATGTGACGCGGACGGGCTGGGAACCGCTCTCCTACACGCCGCCACCCAATGCTGGTTTCGTCACGGTCGGCGGCAAGGTTCGGTTGATCCGATCGCACTATGGGTCGGTATTCCTCCGTCCTGTCAAACAGGATCTCAGCGTCACGGTCAAAGGATATGATCCGGTCAAGGAAGAGGCCAACCGACCGCTCAAAGGGATCACGGTCAAACTGACCGGTGTCGATTTCACCGATGACACCGTGACGCTGGTGCCCCCGCAGTCGATCATCACTGGCGAAGACGGCACGTACAAATTCGAGAAGCTCGCGCCCATTCGCTGGAAAATCGAAGCGGGAAGAATGGGCTATGCTGCCGTGACCAGCCTCGTTTCGCCGAACGCCAATGGCACGTTCCAGCCGCAGACCCTGGAATTGCAGTTGAAGCCAACCAAAGTAAAGGTCGTGGTGGCTTCCCCGTACCAGACTGGGAACGCGGTGAAAGGCGCCAACGTGCGGCTTCAAGGAATCCGCAACTCAAATACGGAAGGAATCGAGCGTGATCTGGAAGCGCAGGCCGATGCCGCGGGGCACACCGCGAGCGCCACCTTCGCGAACTTGCTGCCTGGCCGATATTGGATCCATCTCTTGCACGCGACCACGCTTAGTGACTTGCCGTCACGGTCGGGGCCGCTCTTCGGTCCGAGTTCCTTTCAGGTGGCATTCTTCCCTAAAGAGACATTTGCCGAGGTGGCGGTGGAAAAGACCGAGCAAATCCGAGTCAACCTCGAACCGGTTCCGGCACGCGTCCGAGGACGGCTCTGGGCGACCGATGAACTGGGGGATCCTGAGAGTACGAATTGCGATCCTGAAGATCGCCGCGTATTTCGGCTAATCGCGCAGAAAGGGATCACATTTGTCGAACACAAAAGCATCAAGCTGCTGGCGAGCACGAACAACTCGTTGACGATCGATACGGATGCCGCCGGTGGATACACCGCGCTGGTGCCACCCGGAATCTTCGGTGTGCAAATTCCGGCCATGACCGAATACACGGGGCACAACATCGAATTCGGCGACCTGACCGAAGGCCAGGCGCCGTATCCCGGCCCGTGGCCCTATCCGGATATTTGCCCCTATTCAACCTACGAGCCCGGACACCACGGCGCCGGCGTGCGGCTGGATTTTTCACACGAGTACCAACTCGATCTATTCGTGCATCGGCAGTATGTGTCTTGTGCATTAACGCCGACGGATCGGCGCAGTCGGTTCACTACAACCATTTGGAGGCCGTCGGCGCCGAAGTGGTTGCAACCGGCACGGCGACGCAACGCGCCCGCGCCACGAGGGGGCCGACCTATCTCTTGCGGAATGTCAAGCCGGGGACTTACACGATCGCGCTCAATCACCCGGATTACGCCGCGAAGCCGGTAACCGTCACGGTAGCGCCGTGACAGCCTCCCGGGATCGTGCCGGGAGTCGATCCGCTCAGTCCGGCTTATTTTTTCCCCGGCATCACGCATTGCGGCAACCAATTCGATATCATCGCCGAATGGGCCACGAAGGGCTCAATCAACGTCAGACGATGGACGTGGTTTGGGCGCGAGAACCCGCGCTATATCAGCGCTGGGGAAGGGACCCCAAGGTACTTTCAGATGGAGAGCCTGCCCAATCAGGTTTTCCTCTTCGACCGAAGCTCGGCGGGGATTCCTTCGGGTGCCTACACGATTTGGGAACGTCATGGCGACGGCTGGTTTACAGGTCTCGGCAGCGGATCCAAGGAATTTAATGCATACGAAGGCGGTCTCTCAGATAACACCCATCCCACCGCCGCGCCGGTTGGCTCCAGGACCTACACTGTGGAGCTTCATGCCTACAGCATGGCCGAGCCAAGCCTGGAGATCCCTGATGCCACGTTCCTGCTCGGAGGCAGGCCGGCGAAGAGCGGCGATTCCATTCCTTGTGACGTCACTCCAGTTGTCACAGGATCGACGGCGACCGGATGGAAGCACCTCTTTGGTGAAGTCGAATCCGTGGACTATGCGAAGCGGCTCTTCCGGCTCAGGGCTTTCATGGAGCGCATTATCACGGTGAAGGGAAAAATTACGGGGCCTGGCGGTCCGGTTCCAGGCGCCGCCGTTGTCTTGCGCAATCGCTATGGCAACCCTATCGATAGTCGGGTGACGAAGTCGGACGGGATGTATGAGTTTCCGTCGGTCTCCCCGCAAACCGTTTACCTCGACGTGAACCGGCGTGGCTTCGTGCCGCAGCGCAAGCGCTATCCGCTGCCCACTCCACAAGCGACCGAAATCATAGCGGACTTCGACCTGAAGAGCGTGCCGGAGCCCACGATCGATGTGTTCACTATGAACCGGTTCGGGCTTTTCCTGCCGGGAGTCCTGAAAAGTGGCGACTCTGAGGGGTTCGATCCGGAGGGAGCGCGGGAGCAGCTCACGATGACGTGGAAAAGCGCGGCGCGCGGAGCCACTTTTCCTGTCGAACTCGAAGGGTTCGTTCAGGCCAACGAAAAAGCCGGGCCGCCGGAGAAATTTGAGGTGGCTGATCGGGTGGTGGAAATCTGGCTCGTGGACCGCCGCGCCTTCACCAATGCTTTTGTCAATGCCTTGGATCAAAAAGCCGATTACTCCAACGATCCGCCACTCCCTCGCAACTATGTGAGCGTCCAGAACTGGCTGGGAGAAATCATCGCGGCCCGGAAAGACGGCAAGCCTCACTATGTGGTGCATCAATTGGCGCGGCGCGAAAACCGGTTTGAAGGCAAACTCAACTTGTGGGAATTGCCCAGTGGCGTCTTCAAACCCAGATTGATCGCCATCACAGAAAGCGGCGGCGTCGCAGTGAAAGATTATGAACTGCCGCCGGACAAGCAGCCGCTTCAAGGATTGAACCTGCCCGAATGGGCTGCCTCCCTTCTGGAACTGATCGGAGGCGCGGCCAACGCGGGGAAATTTAGTGCCGACGTCCATCTGAATTATGGCGACGGCTTCTTGAAGGTTGGCACGTTCTCACCCAAATTCGACGGGCGGATCGACCTGGATCCAGCAAACGTTCCTCCGGAAGCCGACGCCTATCTGACTTACAAGTACGAGCTAGGCCTCGAATTGGCTTTGGGTGAGGCAACTTCAGAAACTGGCCCGTTAAGGCTTGGCCCCAAGTTTCTTGGCCTTAAGCTTCAGGAGGCAACCGCCGAATTTGAAGTCGTTGGAAAGGAGAAGAAAGCGATCTTGTCGATAAAGCCCGGACTGGGCAAACCCGAAAAAGTGGAGATACGGACCAAGGAATACCGGCCCGTCATTCTCAGGGATGACGGCGATGACGACAAACCAAAGAAGAAGCCCGAAGCCAGCATAGAGTTTGGCACCTTCGTCGAACTGGACTCGAATTGGCTTGGCAACAACACGATCTCGAGTTTCGGTTTCCAAGTTGAAGCGGCAGGGGCTGTAGAACTGGTCGCTAAAGCTAACGCGAAACCCGTGCTCCGCTTCATTCCATATGTGGGTCCGCTGTTAGTCGCCGGAGACGCGACGGGAGCATTGAAGGCCAAGGGCGTTTTTGAAGTTCTGTTCGGCGCCCGCTTCAAGGGGCAAGCAGAAACTCGATTCCCAAAGCCGACGACCGGCTCCACTCAGGTCCGAGGGGATCCGCCGCAGCGTTGGAGTCTGCTCGGCAGCTCGGAAGGCAAAGTGGAATTCATCCCGATCCTGCGTCTCGCCTCCGGCTTGGAACTCTCACTCGGTCGTGGAACCGTCGAAGGCACGGCCCTCTTACAAGCGGGTGCCCCGGCCGATGCGCCGGATAACAAGGGAATTCAGATGACTATTAACCTGCTAGGGAAAGGACCGCTCATCACCAAAGTCGAAGGAGCGTTCAGCGCCGTCGTCCGACTCGCCGTCAATCTTTGGACGGGCAAGATAGGAAAGGAATGGCAATTTGATATTCACCGCTTTGTCATCGACCGAGGCTCGGAGCCCAGCTTCGAGTTGGCCCCGATCAACGTGACCTACTCGGTCATCAATGCCGCCAGCGTTCCCCAGCAAAACTTTGTTGGCGTTTCCACGAATATCATCGAGCGCTTTTATCAAGCCGGCACCCTGGACCTCACGGAACAAACCAGGCCGCTTCTTATCTTCACTGGCACCGATCCCGCGACCGGCCAGATGACTGTCATGGCCAGCCTTCGCGCGCCAATTGCTGCCCGCGCAACCGATCCAGGCGTTCGACACGGCCGGTCACACGGCGGGCGCGGCTCTGGTGGTCGTTTCCAACGAGTCCGGTGAACTACGGTCGATCTCCTGGAACGGCAATGCGTGGAGTGCGCCCAAACGAATCTCTGATCGCGCCGAAGACGCTTTGTCCGTCCGGTTCGACAGCGCCAACCGCGCGGTGCTGGCCTAGGAACACGCGGACGGTTCCCTGGCTTTCTCGCGTTTTGACACGAGCACGGAGAATTGGACGAGCGCGACGTTCCCGGTTCGGGACGCGTTCACCACAGACTGCGAGATTCTGCCGCTGGCCAAGGAGGGAGAGACGCTTTATCTGCTGGCCTGGACCGAGGGCGGCGACCAGACATCGTTGTGGTACGCCTTCGTGGATTCGCTCGGCGCAACCCGCTTCCCGGCGACGGAAGCGACGGTCGATGCCGCGGGGAGGTTCAAAAGCTTGCACGTCCGGCCTCTGGATGGGTTTCGGGCAGCGATCCTCGCGCAATACTCCGCCGGAACGAACACGACCGTGCGAGAGTTCGTGATCGGATTACCTTCCGCCGGTGACTGCGACGGCAATGGCATCTCCAATGCGGCTGAAATCGCCGCCGGTTTGGTTCAAGATTGCAACCGCAACGGCGTTCCGGATCGTTGCGAAATCGCCAGCTTGAAAACCGCGGATCGCAATCACAACGGCATTCCTGATGAATGCGAACCGCCGCCGCCGGACGACTGCAACCGCAACGGCATACCCGACCGCTATGAGATTTCCCTGGGAATCGGCGACGCGAACAAGAATGGAATTCTGGATGAGTGCGAGGCTGGCGCCCGAACAAAGGTCGTTCCCTTGCCGAAGGACGTGTCGGCTCGTTACTATCGCGCCATGCGAATCATCATCAAATCGAGATCGACCGATTCCCTGGAATTCCAGTATGAAGGAACCCTCGAACAGGCCGACTCGGTGACCGGACCCTGGAGAGGGGTTCCCTGATTGATCAACCACGCCCCAGAACGTTTCGCAGCCGCGATCCGGCGCTTTGACGAAGAGAACGCCAGAGATCCCAACGTGGAAGCGGTCGCGGGAGTCGCTCAGCCCCGAGAGTTGATTTACGCCCAGAGGCTGACGGATTGGGTCTTGAAACTGTGCCCCGGCGCTTCGGAAGAACTCCGTCTGGCGGCGCGCTGCCAGCACCTTTGCCGCTGGATGATTCCGCGCAGCCAATATCCGATGACCCGCGCCGGATATTTGAAATGGCGCAATGACCTGAAAGCCTTTCACGCGGAAAAGGCCGGTGAGATTTTGCGCGAGGTCGGTTATCCGGCCGAGGTGATTGCCCGCGTTCAGGACCTGAACCTGAAAAAGAATTTTCCGAATGATCCAGATAGCCGCGTTTTGGAAGACGCGCTCTGCCTGATCTTCCTCCAGTATCAACTCGCGGACCTCGCCGCAAAGACGGACGAAGACAAAATGATCAACGCTCTACAGAAGTCGTGGAAGAAGATGACGCAGGTAGCGCGGGAAGAGGCGTTGAAGCTGAGTTTCGGGCCCAAGGAAAAAGCGCTTCTGGAGCGGGCGTTGGCTGGGGCGCGAAACGTAGAACGTAGAACGTAAAACGCAAGGCGTAATTACGTTTTACGCATCACGATTCACTCATACCGCAGCGACTCGATCGGGTCCAGGTTCGCCGCCTTGACGGCCGGGTAAGTTCCAAAGACGACGCCGACGACCAAACAGATCAGCAACCCGTAAATGATCCAATCCACCGGGATGACCGGCGTGACTTCCAGGAAATACGCCGCCGCATTGCCGCCGATGATGCCAAACACGACCCCGATCAACCCGCCGACCTGGCAGAGCACGATTGCCTCCAGGATGAACTGGCTCATGATGTTCCGCTTTTTAGCGCCAACCGCGCGGCGGATGCCAATCTCGCGCGTGCGCTCGGTCACGGACACCAGCATGATGTTCATGATGCCGACGCCCGCCGCCAGAAGCGCAATGGAGCTGATCACCGTCACGCCCAATCGCACGGTGAAGGTGAACCGCTTGAATTGCGCGATCAGCGAATCGTTGGAGAAAATCTCGAAGTCGTCTTCCTTGCCCGGAGCGACTTTGCGAACCGCCCGCAAGATGCCCCGGACCTGCTCGATCGTGTCGTCATAACTCGCCTGGTCGCGCGCCTGGACCAGAATTGACAGGCTTCGCCAGGTGCGCCCATAGCGGTTCAGGCCCGTGGAGACGGGGATCACCGCGAAGTTATCTTGATCGCCGCCGAGCATCTGGCCGCGCGATTCCAGGACGCCGACGACGCTGTAGTTGATGCCGGTGAACTTGACGCGGTCACCGACGGCCGAGCCGAACGGAAAGAGAATTTTGGCCAGCCCGGCGCCCAACACGCACACATCGCGCGCGCTCTCAACGTCGGATTCCATGATGGCTCTGCCTTCAGCGACGGTCCAGTTTCGCGCCGGAAAGCTGCCCGGTGTTTCGCCCAACAAACGCGTGCTGGGCGGTGTTTTGTCGAACCGTGACAGAGCCACGCCACCCCAGAAGTAACTTTCCAGCCCAACGTTCAGGGCCAGTGTCGCGTGTTCCTGAACTTGCAGGCCTTGCTGGAGCGTGATGTTTCTGCGCCGCCAGTATTTCTCGAAATCGGCCACGCCGAAGAATGCGCCGGGCCATTTGCGAATTTGAAATGTGTTGCTCCCGAGCTGGCTCAACTCGGCCTCGATGTTCGACTGCAACACGCGCATGGCGGTCATCACGACGATGATTGAGAAAACACCGACCAGCACGCCAAGCAGCGTCAAGGCGGAGCGCAGTTTGTGGGCGGCAATGGCGCTCATCGCCATGCAGAAACTCTCTTTCAGTTCCGCGCGGAACAGGCCGCCCCAGGGAGATTTCAGATTTGAGATTTCAGATTCCAAAGGAGCAAAGGTTACTCGTTCCGGAGCGCATCCACGGGATTCAGCCGGGCTGCGCGCCAGGCCGGAAAGAAACCGGAGACGATTCCCGTCAGAGCGGCCACGGCGAGCGCGATCCCCACCACGGTGGGCGACATGACGCCGCCCAGGTGTTTCTTGAGCAGCAGCGTCACGGGATAAGCGATGGACAGAGCCAGAATTCCGCCCAGGACGCAAATGCTGGCCGCCTCGATCAGGAACTGGGTCAGGATCGCGCGGCGTTTGGCGCCAATGGCCTTGCGAATACCGATCTCTCGCGTGCGCTCGGCCACGGAAACGAACATGATGTTCATGATGCCGATCCCGCCCACGAACAGCGACAGGCCCGTGATGAACAAGCCCACGGACGCAATCGTGCGCGAGACGCGTTTGAACATGCTGAGAAACATTTCTTGCTGGTCGATGGAGAAATCGTCCTCTGCTCCAGGCGCGATGCGGCGAACGCGGCGCATGATTCCGCGCAATTCCTCTCTAGCATCTTCGAGGCGCGCCATTTCCAGCACCTTCACCTGAATTGTGAAATCCGGATAATGCCAGAACGACGCAATGAACTGCTGGAGCGGAATGATCACGGCGTTATCGACGCTGAAGTCGCCGAAGAAATCCCCCTGCTTTTCCATGACGCCGACCACTTCAAAAAGCTGCTGGCCAAGCCGGATTCGGTTTCCGACCGGCGGTTCGAGCAAAAATAAATTCGTCGCCGCGGTGGCGCCCAGGACGCAAACGGGCCGGCCGCCCTCAGCCTCCGGCGCGGTCAGGAAGCGTCCGTCCATGATCGAAACGCCCTTGGTGAACAGGAACTGATCGGTCGTGCCGATGACGGTGACGCTGTCGGAGCGGCGGTTTTTGTATTTCACGGGCCGGCGCGTTTCCACAAAGGGGGCGATGGCCTGAGCCATTCGCATGTGTTTCTCGACGGCTTTGACCTGGGCCAGCGTGATGCGCTGCCGCTTCTCCGCCTTGAGCCATTCCTCCCAGGAATCGATGAACCAGGAGAAGCGCTGGACGTACAGAACGTCCGCGCCAATCGTCGAAACGGTATTGAGGAAGGAGCGGTTCAACCCCTCGATCGCGGTGCCCATCAACGTTACCGTGACAATGCCGATGACGATCCCGAGCGTGGCGAGGCCGGAGCGAAGTTTGTTCGCCCAGATCGCGGCCAGCGCGATGCGCATGCCTTCAAGGGTTTCAATGATTAGGTGCATGCGTAAAACGTGAAACGTAACCTGGGGAATAGGGGGAACACGGGCTCAACCCCAACGGGGTTGCGTCTTTGGCCAATCGGAGAGGCACAACCCCTTTGGGGTTGGTTCCTTCTCGTTGGCTTTACCCAGGGTAGCTCGTGGGAAGTTTCCTTGGTTTCAGAACCATGCACTCGGCCCATGAACCCGGTAGAGCGAGTCCGTCCCGGCGAGCTGCTCGACGTGCGTGGAACACGTCCAGACCGGCTCGCTGGGGACAGGCTCGCCCTACCATCAGGCTCATGCGAAGCCTGCCTTGGTCTGGTTACCATGCTCTCGCCCCATGAACCCGGTAGGGCGAGTCCGTCCCGGCGAGCCGCTTGACGTGCGTGGAACACGTCCAGACCGGCTCGCTGGGGACAGGCTCGCCCTACCGTCTGGTTCATGCGAAGCCTTCTTGGTCTGGTTACCATGCTCTCGCCCCATGAACCCGGTAGGGCGAGTCCGTCCCGGCGAGCCGCTTGACGTGCGTGGAACACGTCCAGCTCGACTCGCTGGGGACAGGCTCGCCCTACCGTCTGGTTCATGCGAAGCCTTCTTGGTCTGATTTGCAGCGATTTCACGATGCAGCAGGCGCGAGCGACGCCTTGGCCACTTTCTCATCGCTCGCAATCAATCCGTCCCGGATGCGGATGATGCGCTCCGCGTGCTGCGCGACCTGTTCTTCATGGGTCACGACGATGATGGTGTTGCCCTTGGTTGAGAGTTCCTCAAAGAGCGTCATGATCTCCGCGCCGGTTTTGGAGTCCAGATTCCCCGTCGGCTCGTCGGCCAGGATGATGGACGGATTGGTCACCAAGGCGCGGGCGATGGCGACGCGCTGGCGCTGGCCGCCGGACAGTTCGTTCGGTTTGTGATGAATGCGGTCGGATAAACCGACCTGGCTCAGGGCTTCCAGCGCGCCTCGTCTCCGTTCGTCCGTGGAAATTCCGGCGTAGATGAGCGGCAATTCCACATTGTGCAGCGCATTGGAGCGCGGCAAGAGGTTGAACGTCTGGAAGACGAATCCGATTTCGCGATTTCGAATCTCGGCGAGCTGATTGTCATCCATTTCGCTGACATTCACGCCGTTCAACTCGTACCGGCCAGAACTCGGCGTGTCGAGACAGCCGAGCAGGTTCATCAAGGTGGATTTTCCCGACCCGGACGGTCCCATGATCGCGACATACTCGCCGCGCTCAATGGTCAGAGAGACGTCGCGCAAGGCGTGAATGACCTCCTCCCCCATCTGGTAACGCCGGGAAATGTTTTCGATGTGAATGAGGCTCACGAACGGGATGTGGAGTGATGGAGTGGTGGGGTGATGGAGTGGTGGAGCAATGGAGTAATGGAGTAATGGAGAGGCTGCAACACTCCAGCGCTCCAATACTCCAACACTCCAACTGCTTCGCAGTTCTTCCTCACTTCTACTCCTTCCCCTTGTCGTCACCCGGCGCGCCTTTCTTGATTTTCTTCCCGTCTTCAAGCTCGCGGCTCACGGCTTTGTGGCCGCCGGACACGACTTCCCGGCCCTCGACGAGGCCCTCGGTGATTTCCAGGTAGGAGTCGTCGCTGATGCCCAGTTTCACCGGCACCATCTTGACGCGGTCGCCGTCCACGGCGAACACCACTTCGATCGGTTTAGGCGGTTCGCCGGGCTTCTTGTTCGCGCCGGGTTTTGCCGGCGAATTGGTGGTTGAAGAAGTCGTGGTCGCCGCGTGCGCCTCCGATGGATTGCTTTCGTTTTTCCCGCCGGGATTTGGGCCGTTCTTGGATTCTTTCGGCAGCCGCACCGCGACACTTTGGATCGGCACGGCCAACACGTTCGTGCGCGACCGTGTCTCGATTTCCGCCGTCACGGACATGCCCGGACGAAACACTTCTTTGTCCTGGATGCGAACTTTGACTTCGAACCGCGTGCCTTCTTGCTGTTGCCCGCCCCCGCCCATACCCGGAAGCCCCATGCCTTTGGAGGAGTTGGCAATCTCAGTGACAATGCCGCCGAACTTGCGGTCCTTGAACGCATCGACTTCCAGCCGCGCTTTCTGTCCGTAAGCGATGAGCGGCACATCGATCTCGCCGACGTCCACGCGCGCCTCCATTTCATTGAGGTCCGCGACGATCATGACCTCCGTGCCGGCCATCTGGGCCGTGCCCACGACGCGCTCGCCCAACTCCGAGTTCAACTTGCTGACCGTGCCCGTGAGCGGAGAGCGGATGGTGGTTTTGGCCAGCTCTTCCCTGGCGCGCGCGAGCATGGCATTGGACATTTCAACGCGGTGCGTGGCGCTTTGCTGGGACGCTTTGGCGATTTCGTAAGCGGCTTTCACGTCGAAAAACACCGACTCGGAAATCAGCTTCCGCCCGAACAACTCCTCGTTCCGCTTGAACTCGGCCTCGGCCTTGACCAGGTTCGCCTCGGACGTGCCTTTGTCTGCGACGGAGGAACGGTAGCTGGCTTCCGCCTGGTTGACGTTCGCGACGTAGAAATCCGGTTTGATGCGCAAGAGCAAGTCGCCTTTCTTCACTTGCTGCCCTTCCTTGACCGGCAACTCGATGATTTCGCCGCTCACCTCCGGGCTGATTTTCACCTGGAGGACCGGATGAATCCGGCCATTGGCGACGACCAACTCCGTGATGTTGCGCCGCGCCACGGTGTCGGTTTGCACGTTGATGGGCTTCTCCCGCTTTCGGATAAAGATGGTGACGGCCACGGAGACCGCGATCACACCGATGGCGGAGAAGGCCATGACTTGCTTTCGTTTTCTGGTCTTGGGATTCGGCATCAGCATTTTAGGGATGACACGGCCAGGGTGTTGATAGTTTCAGACGAAGCGGTCCATTTATTGATGAAATGGACTACCAAGTGACGATCCGTCGGTCATAGTGCCTGGGCGGTCTGACGCGTGTAAGTGGAATTTTGTTCAAAGCAGCAATCCTCATTAGGACTGGTTCCATGACTACGAACGTTTCCTTGGTAGGGCGAGTCCGTCTCGGCGAGCCGTGTCCGACGTATTCGGAACACGTTGGGGGCGGCTCGCTGGGACAGGCTCGCCCCACCGAATTCAAGCTGGGAATTGCTGTGTTCAAAGATTGGAGGCACTGAAAAGTGTGGAAGGTGCAAGTGCAAATTCACTTTCGTTAGACCATCGCCACGCCCACAGGTCACGCGCCGGTGGAGCGAGGTACCCGCCGAGCTGGAGTATCCGCTCTCGTCAGCCGCAAGCAGGAGCGCGGGCAGCTTGCCCGCGTGGTCTGAAGATCTCAAGAAAGGCGGGCAGGCTGCTAGATTCTTGAATCAGCCGTGCGCCAGCCGCCGCTTGGCCAGCCAGGTGTTGATCTGGTCCAGCACGACCGCCAGAATGACAACCGCGCCAATGATGATCTGGCTGTAATTCTGGTCGATCCCCAGAATCACGATGCCGCTGCTGATCATCTGGATCAGCAGCGCCCCCAACACCGCGCCCAGCGCCGAGCCTTTCCCGCCAGACAGGCTCGCGCCGCCCACCACCGCCGCCGCGATCACATTCAGTTCGTAGCCCTGGCCGTCGCCCGACGTGGCCGCGCCATAGTAACCGATGGACAGCAGCGCGGCGATTCCCGCCGTCAGGCCCGAATACACGTACACGCTCAGTTTCACCCGCTCGACGCGAATGCCGCTGAAGCGGCTGGCGAGTTCGTTGCCGCCAATCGCATAAACGCGCCGGCCCGCCGCCAGTTTCGACAAATAAATCCAACCCAACACCAGAATCAAAACCATCACCGTCAGCGGCATCAGGCTAAGGCCGTTGCCAATCTCCCAGCGCACCAGATCGCGAAACGCCGCCGGAAAACTGCCCACGGATTGGCCTTGGGTAATCACGAACGCGATCCCGCGAAAAATCGCCATCGTGCCCAGCGTAATGATGAACGGATGAACCTTGAGCGCGACGATCATTGCGCCGTTGCTCAGCCCGCACACCGATGCGCACCCCACGCACGCCAGCAAACCCAGCGGAACACTGATCCACCCAGAAGCCAACGCCTGGGAGCCCGTTGGACCGAATACCTGAAAAACCAAAGCGCCCAGAACCGAAGCCAGCGCGTAGGTCGCGCCCACGGAAAGATCGATCCCGCCTGAGATAATCACGAAAGTCGCGCCGACCGCCATAATGGCGATGAAGCTGGTGTCCTTGGCGAGTTGGGCGAGGTTTTGCGGGTTGAGGAATTTGTTTCGCTCCACCATGGCCGGCTCGCGCTCGCCGCTCGGGTTGCTTACAAAGACGCGCTGCCGCGTGCCGTCAGGCGCGGTCTCGAAAAGCGGCATCTTGACCGTCCCTCCAAAAACCGTCAGCAAGGCGCCGAGCAGCAGAATCACTAGCAGAAGGCCTGCTTCCTGGAATTGGAAATCGCGCCGGGCCGAGCGGGCCGCGCTGCTACTCGGCGAAGTCATTTGCTACCAATCCACGACCGAACCGTCATCCGCGTCGTAGGACTCGCGGTTGCGCCAGTCGTGATCGATTTTATCGGCCAGCGCCTTCTCGTCCAGCTCGACGCCGAGGCCGGGGCCGTCGGGGAGTGGGATGTAGCCATTCTCCACTTTGAACGGCTTTTTGATGTAGCCGTCGCCCAGAGAAACCTGTTCCTGGCAAAGAAAATTTGGAATCGACGCCGCCATTTGAATTCCCGCCGCGAGTGAAATTGGGCCGAGGGGATTGTGCGGCGCGATCGCGGCGTAATAGGCTTCCGCCATTCCGGCGATCAAGCGCACTTCCGTAATGCCGCCGGCGTGGCAAAGGTCCGGCTGCAGAATCACCGCCGCTTTTTTCTCCAGGATTTCCCGGAAACCCCATTTCGTGAAAATGCGTTCGCCCGTGGCGATGGGCAAGTGCGTGCCGCGCGCGATCTCCGCCATGACATCGACGTTCTGACATTGGACCGGTTCTTCGATGAACATCGGTTGATACGGTTCGAGCGCTTTGATCAAGAGCTTCGCGGTCGCGGGCGGAACCGCGCCATGGAAATCGATGCCGATATCCACGTCCGGCCCGCCGGCTTCGCGCAGCGCGGCGAAACGTTCGGCGGCGTAACCGATGGCCGCGGGCGTTTCGACGATTCGCGCCGGCCGCCGCGTGGCGGGCCCGGTCTTGAACGCGCGGAAGCCTTGTTTGACCTTCTGCTTCATGTCTTCCGGACTCCGGGAATGCGCATAGACGCGGACGCGATCGCGCGTCGGGCCGCCGAGCAATTCATAGATGGGGACGCCAAGCGCCTTGCCTTTGATGTCCCAGAGCGCCTGGTCGATGCCGCTGAGCACGCTCGTGAGGATCGGACCGCCGCGGTAAAACGCGTGCCGGTAAATCGCCTGCCAATGATGCGCCACGCGCCGCGGATCTTTTCCGACGAGATACGGCGCGACTTCTTCCACCGCTGTGGCGCAAGTCTTCGCCCGGCCTTCGAGGATCGGTTCGCCCAGGCCGACGATCCCGGCGTCCGTGTGAATCTTCAGGAACAGCCAGCGCGGTTTGACGAAGAGCGTTTCGAGTTTGGTGACTTTGATTTTGTCCTTGGGCGAAATGGGCGCGTTGCTGGCGGCCGCCGCTGCGGCGTCCGCGTCCCATGGCATAGCGGCGAGGCCGGCGGAAGCCGTCATTCCGCGGAGCAAAGCTCTTCGCGAGAGCGGTCGATTCAATTTGGATTTGGACATAAGCATTTTCCTTCGTTTGCGGACAGCGCGACTGTCTTGCGATGAGTTACGGTGTGCACGGCGGAAAAGTATCCGCGCTGGCCCATCCGCCGCAAAATAATTCTCAGCCGCAGGTCGCCGCCGAGCGCCGGTCAGAATTCTTGGTAGCGCAGACTTGAAGTCTGCCGTATCGCCGATTTGCAATCGGCGGCGCTTCGGCGAGTTCCAGAGCCCCTGGAACTTGTCCAGCCCCTGCGGAATGCAATTCCGCGATACGGCAGATTACAAATTATTACAAATCTGCGCTACGAGACGAAGAATTCTGCCCTGCGGTCCTCCTCGCCTCATTCAGCGGGCTCCGTGATGATCAGGGTGCGATCTATCGGGATGTCCTTTGTCACCGTCTGTTTTTTCCCGAAGGCCACAAGACTTCCACGGACTCCACGCCCGTTGCCTCTCCCAGGCCGAAGTAGAGCGGCATCGAGCTTTGCGACAGGTAACCCGATTTCCCGTCGTGGAACTGCGTCAACCGTTTGCCGCCGGCGCGGACGATCACGGTCGCCCCCAATCCGTCGCGGTTGGATCGGACGCCCTTGAGCTTGATCTTGAGCGAGCGAACGCGCTTGGCCTCGGTCAGATTGCTGACGAGCAGTTGGGGGCGGTCGTTGAATTCGTTGGTGACGACGTCCAGATCGCCGTCGTTGTCGAGGTCGAAGAAAGCTGAAGAGCGTGTGCTCAACGTGCCGGTGATGACGGTCTTGCCAGATTTGCCGGCGCATTCCGGGTGCTGTTTGTCCGCGCCATCGCAGTCCAGCGTGAACCAGGGTTTCTCCGTCCGCCGGTCGCCGCGCGGTTCCACGCCGACCAAAAACTCGCTGCCGAAGAACCCTTTCCCGCCTTCGTTCATGAGCACGGGGTTGATGCCATAGCGAAAGGGATAGCCCATGCCGGAGGCCACGAAGATGTCCTCGAAGCCATCGGCGTTCAAGTCGCCGACGCTCACGCCCCAAGGCCAGTACGTTTCGACGCCCAGCCGGTCGGAAACCTCGGCGAACTTCCCGCCGCCCAGGTTTTGGTAGAAGGCGTTGCCAAAGATGTTGTTCGTGGAGCCTTGCAGATAGGCCTCGGTCCACTGGACGGAGCAGAAGGCCTCGCTCTTGGTTTTCTCCATCTCGATCCGAAAATTGAGCGCCTCGACGGTTTGGCCTTTGGTCATATCGGAGTGCATGTCGGTGATGTAAACGTCCATCAGGCCGTCCTGATTGAAGTCGAAGAACTTCACGCCCATTGCGCCCCAGGGGGTCTTCGGGAAATAGGCCGCCGTCTTGTCGATGAAGCCTTTGTCGCCCTGGTTTTCGTAGTAATGATTGTCCCCTTGCATGTTCACCACGTAGAGGTCGGGGAATCGGTCCTGGTTCAGATCGGCAAATGTGGCGTCGCCGCTCCAACTGCCGTCGCGCAGATTCATCTCCTTCGAGACGTCCTGGAATTTGCCGCCTCCCAGGTTCCGCCAAAGCTGGTTGGCGCCCAATTGTGTCGTGAAATAGATGTCCACCATACCATCGCCATCCACGTCGGCGACCGCCAGGCCGTTTCCATGATCGTAATGGGCGGCTTTGTATTCTTTGCCAGCGTCGTCCACGATCTGGTCGGCAAAAGTGATCCCGCTTTCCGAGATTCGATCGGTGAACTTGAAACCGTGGAACGCCTGATATTTCTGGGCGGCGGCGACTTGCTGTTTTCTCCGGCTCTCCAGGAGATTCAACGTGATGGCGTGATTGGAAAGCTCCTCCGCGCCAAGAAGCGGAACGGAAGTGGCGAGGAGGCAGCCCAGGATGAGAAGAAGTGCCGAGAACTGGCCGAGCGCAGTCAACAAATGGGACGCGAGGGAACCCCGTCGTATCGCCTTTTCAAGAGAAGGACGGTGAACGCGCAACGGCATGGGTGGCAGGTCAATGGTTGAAAATCGCACTTTTGGTGGTTCTGGGCGCACGGTAGGGGAATCTGACGGAGGATGCAAGAAGGAGCGCGGTCAGCTTGCCCGCGCGGGTTGCGTGAAGATTTCGAGAGAGGCGGGCGGGCCGGCTGCCCGCGCTCCTTTCGCGAGATTCTTGAATCAGCCGTGGGTGTCCCCTCAGTTATGATAACGACGGTGGAACGACGCTCCCGCGGAGCTTTTCTTCGATGGCATTGGCTCGGCGGGGGCCTCGCCCGGCCTCGCCCCACCTTACTGTGCAGACCGTGGGATTGACGACAGATCGACCGGAGAACCGCAGCGCAGATTTTCAATCTGCTGTATCGCCGATTTCCAATCGGCAGCTCGCCGGCAAGTCCCAGCGTGCTCGGACTGGGAGACGCCCCGCAGAATACAATTCTGCGATAGGGCAGAGTGCAACTCTGCGCTACGAGCTTTGTCGTCCATCCCGCGGACCAAGCAGTAACTGAGTTGACACATGCCGAATTCTCATGGATACGCCGGCCAATCGCGCGCCAGATTCAGTGCGGCCAGGCCCTCTCGGATCAAACGCAGACTCCACACCTGAACCGTCTGGTCCTTGGTCGCAGCCGCCAACTGCGTGTCGTCAGGGCTGAACACCAGTATTTCCAACGCACTCCGGTCCGGGCTCTCCAGAGTCGCGAGCAGTCTCGGTTGCAGCGAGTCGCCTAGAGGCAACTGATGCAATTGAATCGTGTGCCTGGAGTAAGCCAGAGCTGCGATGGCGCCGTTCTTCGTGAAGGCAATCGGCGCGTGATGACTCGACCCGGTCTTTCGGGAAATGGAAAACGCCGCCTTCTTCCAGTCCCCAACGCGATAGAACTGGAATTCACCGTCCCGACAAATCACCAGCCACCTTCCATCAGGGCTGAAAGCAAAAAATTCACTCGTTGGAATCGGGGCTTGCGGACGAATTACAGGAGTTTTCGAGAGATCCCAGAGATCGAGCGCCCACGCCTCACGGGTTGTGGCGGCCAGCCAGAGCTTGTCCGGATGAATCGCCAACCGTTGGTAGTGCTGGCCGAGTTCCAGCTCTCGAATACTTGCCGGGTGATCCAACGGTCCGATTAGTACTTCCGCTTGATGAACGATCGCCGCGGTCCTCCGGTCCGACGTCAACACGAACGTCCCCAGCTCTTCAGGAATCTGCGCGAACTTGCGGGGCGTGCCAGGATTCATCGCCAACGTCGGATGCGAGACGGCGCGGCCCACCGGAAATCCGAATAGCCCCGATTGCGTGCTCACGACCAGATCGTTGCCGTCGCCGGCAAAAAAGCCCACCTGAGCGTTGGTCAATTGCAGCGCGGGAAACTCACTTCCGGAGGATGCATTCCAAATCGTAGCTTGTTCTCCGGTGACTCCGATAAGGAGCCGGCCATCCGGGCTGAAATCAATCGCTCTGAAATGATCCACCTGGCCGCTGGACCCGCGCAACACGCGGTACTCTTCTCCCAGGACTTCCCACACCTGGGCGTTGGTCGAACCGAAGCGCGCGGCGACCAAAAGCCCGTCATCCCGCCCAAACCAGAGGCGCTCTGGAATCTCTCCTGGCAGGCGATGGATCAAGTGCCGGTCTATCGCGGGGTTCCACAATCTGACGGTTTCGTCCTGGCTCAGCGACGCGAGCAGGCCGCCGCGACGGTTGAAGGCCACGCTCACTACGGGGCCCTCATGTCCGGTCAGGATCTTCCGGGCGGATTCGGGTTGGTTTGGCTTCCACAGATAGACTGAGGAATCACCGCAAGCGACGGCGAGAAACTCTCCGCGAGGGTGCCACGACAAATCGTAGGCCAGGTCGGGATGGTAAAACTTCGCAACGCATTCGCCGCTCTCCACGTTCCAGATCTGAACATTGAGATCGTCCAAACAGGATTCGGCGATCAGCTTCCCCGACGGATCAAAGCGGATCACCTGAGGCGCGCGCGGAAACCGGGATGGCAACCGAAGTTCCCGCTCCTGAATCAGCGCTCCCGACGGCAGGGCATAGACCAGAATCGACCCGCGGCGCAGCCCCACGGCCAGCTTGCTGCCGTCCGGGCTGAAATCAATCGCTCGCGCGTGAACTCCGTGCGCGGCGGTGAATAAGAGTCGATTCGCCCGCCAATTCCAAACCTCCAGGCGCTCCTCGGAGCCACGCCGGCCCGCCACGGCGAGAATTGTATCCGCCGGACTAAACTGAACTTGGTGAACTTGCCTGCCCGGGCCCGGAAGAACACTCAAGACGTCGCCAGTCTTCACGTCGCGCATGGCGAGGGTCTCATCCCCCTCGACTTCTGCCGCCGTCCTTGAGTCAGGGCTGAGGGCGACGACTTTAGTTCGGTTCAAAGCGAATGAGCCAAGTCGGGCCGGCTTCAAATCTGTTAACGCCAGGCACGCAATCGCTTCGTCCCGCAACGCGGCTTCATCCGGATAATCCCGCCGTGCCTGTCGCAGCGCTTCCAGGCTTTCATACCGTTGGCCGGCGACGCCCGTCGTGCGCCAGGCGCGAGCCTGGGAAAAATAGGATTGGGCCAGGGCCTTTCGCGCCACCGTGGCATTCTTCATCGCAGTCACCACCATCAGAGTCATCACCGCGACCACGACCACCGCGATCGCTGTTGTGCGCAGCACGCCCCGGCGAAAGGCCGCCTCTTGCCGCCGCAATTCCGCATCCGGCATGTGCGCCCGGACCCAATCGCGGTCGAACACCTCATGATAGATGCGGTTCCGTTCCTGCACCAGGCCGCGTTCGGCTTTCACGATGCCGGACAGCCGGAGGACGCTGACGAGCGCATTGGTTTCATCGTCCGGAACCAGTTTGCCGCGCCGCACTTTCAGGTAGAGGTCCAGCAAGCTCGCCCGATCCACCTCGCTGCGGAGAAGCCGTTCGCGCACGAAAATCAAGTTGTCATCCCGCTCTCGCGCGCGGTTGCTGAAGAAAAGCGCTTCACAAAGGGAATCGATGAAGCGATCGGCGGCCGCGGTTGGCGCGTCCGGTTTCGAGTTCTCTTCGGCTGCGGCCTGGCAAAGCCGCTGGGTCAAATACGGATGGCCGCCGGTGCAGTAGAGAATTCGTGCCAGCAGGTGTTTCGACTGGCTGGCGTCCAGCGCGGCATTCGATCCGGCTAAACCTCTCGCCAGCGGCTCGGCCTCGGCCGGCGTGAAGTCAGTCAATTCGATCCGCCGGCCAATATTGAAAGGCGTTGTGCGGGTGTCGCGAATGAGATCCGACGGCGTGGCCACGCCGAGCAGACAGAACGTGAGGCGACTGAACTCGGCATCCTCGGTGCGCCGGTTGTAACACTCCCGAACCGCGGCGAAGAATTCATCCGTGGAAAACGGCAAACTGCGCACGAAATCCAGCTCATCGACAAAGATCACGAGGGAGGCGCGTGTCTGCGGCAAGACGACCTCCCGAAGAGCGCTGAAGAACCGCTGCACCGGGCTGAGCCGGAGGTGGTCGTACCAGAAATCCTCCAACTCATCTTCGAGCCGGAGTTGCCCGCCCATTCTCAGGATCAATCCGTCATACCACTGTTCCGACGTGAGATTCTGTCCGATGGCGGTCAAATCGAGCGCGACGACGTGAATTCTCTTTTCGCGCAGTTTCGTCGCCGTGCGCACCATGAGCGAGGATTTGCCCATCTGGCGCGACGTGAGCACGTAGCAGAATTCCCCTTTGAGCAAACCGTCGAGGAGATCCTTGTCCGCCTGGCGCTCGACATAAGACGGGGAGTCGTGGCGCAAAGTGCCGCCCGTGACGTAGAAGCCCGTTTCGAGTGCGCTCACAAGCGTTGGCAGTTAAAGTCCACCTGCAAACGCGGAAGTGGCGAATGGGCACAAAGGCCGAAGAGGGAACTTTATCGCTTCGGTCGGCGATGCCTCCAACACTGAATCAAGGGCCATCTCGCCCGCCTCTTCAACGACTGTCTAATCCGCAAGGTCCGCGGTCCAACTCGGCGCTGAGGCTACACAGAAGCGCATACATAAAGCTACATAGCGATAATTAAAGAAATGGCTCCAATAGGCCTTGGATTTTTCCGGGTGCCGCTGGATATCCTTCAAAGTGGTGAACAGACTGGCACACAACTCGGCAGGGGTGGCGAAGTAACGATTGTGCGTTCCTTCCTTGCGAGTGTAGTGCCAGAGCCGTTTTTGGGCA
>VHCZ01000018.1 GCA_016871535.1 Verrucomicrobiota bacterium | reverse complement strand
TGAGCCGACGCCGGAGACCGCTGAACAGCCGCAGCCAGCTTAGTGGTCCATTTCATAAATACGCTCACGTTCGCGGCAAGGGATTTTTCGGCCAGACGAGGCGCGAGCGACGAGCATATCCCGAAGTAGATCTGTAAGGAGCAAGCAACGAAGTCTGGCGAAAAAGAACTGCCGCCCTTCGGGTTGCGCCGAATTTTGCCTGGGGCTGCGTTGCTCCTCGGTCACAGCCCCACTGGCGGGGGATGCTCGCTCGTCGCGCCTTGCCCCAGGCCAAATTGGGCGCAACGAACGTGAGCGTATTTACGAAACGGACCACTTAGGGTCATTGTGAGGATATGAGGAGCAGGCAGGATGCCGGCAGGATGCCTGCCCTACTTTTCACCCGCCGCCTTCATGATTTCGGAGAGCAGTTCGTCGGCGGTCCATTGATTGCCTGGGAAAATTCTCTGAATGCGGCCCGAGGCGTCGATGACCACGGTCCGCAGCTTATGTTCCCAGTTTTCTCCCTGTTTGACGATCGGCAGATCGAACTGCTCCGTGATCGCATCGATGTCGATCATGGCGCCGGTCACGAAGCTCCAATGCCTGGGATCCTGGCGATACGTATGCGCGTAGGCCCGTAAAACCAGCGGCGTATCGAAATGCGGGTCGAACGAGATCGAGAGCAGTTGCCAGTTCGTCGGGGCATTGGGCGTCGTCGTGAGCTGCTTCTGAACGGCCCCGAAATGGCGCGACATCAGTGGGCAAAACTCCGGCACGGGACAACGCGTGAAAATGAACGTCAGCGCCACGGCCTTGCCTTTGAAATCGCTTAGGCTGACCGCCTGCCCAAGTTCGTTTGTGAACCGATAATCCGGCATCGGGTCGCCGGCGTTCAACGGCTCCACATCGCGCACCAACCGCACCGGCGGACGCACGGAGGGAGAGGGGGGCGCGGGGGACGTTGCTTTTCGGATCTGGTCGATCCACGACGCGTCTTCCGTCACGTGAAGCTGGAAGACGATGGAGTCGCCAACCGCCACACCTTGAAGTTCCTTCGGATCTTTGGCTGTGAACGGCATGGTCATCGCGGGCATGTAATTCGGCACTTCCTCGTGTTGAATCGTGACCGTGGGGTTGCCGGCTTCCAGTTTCTTCAAAACGCCTTTCACCGTAAAGGTCCGCAGATTGGTCGCGGACTGGCTGTCTGCGGCGGGCTTCGATTCCGGGCCGCGGCTGCACGAAGCGAGTGTGGCAGCCATCGCCAGCGACAGCAAAAATACCGATGCTTTCATGGGCGTCACCATAAGCGCCACGAAGTCCAAAGACAATCCTCGCGCGGTGCGGACGGTGCGGAGCTTTGCCTCCCACGTCGCCTCTTCCTGGGAACCCGACGGGAGGGCTGCGTTGCCGCGCAGCCGGTCTTCCGTCGATGCGGCGCCGCAGCAGCACCGCCCTACCGGCGACAGGTTCAAGGGCCGAGTGCATGGCGTCGTCGCCAATGCGGCTTCCCAGGAACCGGACGGTAGGGCGAGCCTGTCCCCAGCGAGCCGAGTCGGACGTGTTTCCACGCACGCCGAGCGGCTCGCCGGGACGGACTCGCCCTGCCAGGCCCGTGAGGAACAGGGAACTTCCCATCGATACCATTGTGATGGGAACCTTTGACAGTGCCCGTCCGCTCAATATCCTTCGCTCATGCGCACGGTGAACGTCCCGCTGGGGGACCGCAGCTACCCTATCCTGATTGGCCCGGAGGCTTTGTCCCGGCTGGCCGCGGAGTGCAGCCGCCGGAATCTGGCCTCGCGTTGCGCGGTCATTTCCGACCGCAAGGTCGCCCGTCTTTACGGCGCGACGGTGCAGCGCTCGCTGCGCAACGCCGGTTTTGATTCCATCCTCATTGCCGTTCCCGCTGGCGAAACCTCCAAACAGTTGAGCACGGTTCAACATTGTTACGACCGGCTCGCCGCCCACCGTTTAGAACGCGGCTCGTTCATCGTCGCCTTGGGCGGCGGCGTCGTGGGCGACCTGGCAGGTTTCGTGGCCGCCACCTATTTGCGCGGGATTGCGTTCGTGCAAGTCCCGACGACGCTGCTGGCCCAGGTGGACAGCTCGGTCGGCGGCAAGGTGGGCGTGAATCTGAAAGCCGGGAAAAATCTCGTCGGCGCGTTTTACCAACCGCGATTTGTCCTTTGTGATCTCGCCACGCTGGATTCGCTGCCGGCGCGCGAATTTCGCGCCGGCCTGGCGGAGGTCATCAAATACGGAATCATTTACGACGCGGCCTTGTTCCGGCGCCTCGAACGCGATCTGGAGAAGATTCTACGGCGGGACCGTGAGACGCTTTCGGCCGTCGTCGCGCGGTGCTGTCAGATCAAAGCCGAAGTCGTGAGCCAGGACGAAACGGAGAGCGGTCTGCGCGCGATCCTGAACTTCGGCCACACCATCGGTCACGCGATCGAAGCGATTTCCGGCTACGGCAAGCACCTCCACGGCGAAGCGATCTCCATCGGGCAAGTCGCGGCCGCGCGAATCTCCGCGGAGCAGTTTGGATTACCGGCGCGTGACGCGGAACGCATCCGGACTTTGTTTGCGCGCGCCGGATTGCCCACCGAAATCTCGCTGACCGCCGCGCGGTTGGAACGCCTGTTCAACGCGATGAAGCTCGACAAAAAGGTCCGCAGCGGCGAGATCAAATTCGTTGTGGTGAAGAAAATCGGCCAGGCGAGCTTCGGCCACCGTGTGCCCGCAGACTTGATCGAGCGTGTGCTGATTGATCTCAAATCATAAATCATCAATCGTAAATCATAAATCCCCGACTGAATGTCCGCCGTCAGCGAAACCATCGTCCGCGAATACTTCGAGCTGCACGGCTTTCTCGTGCGGCAGCAGCGGAAGTTCATCCCGCGCACCGGGCGCGAGGATGCCGAGATCGATTTTCTGGTTTTCAATCCGCAACCGAAGCTCTCCGACTTGCCGCTTCCGCCCGTGCTCAGCTCGGACGACTTGCGCCAGGTGGCCCGCGCCATCGTCGTGGTCAAGGGCTGGCACACGGAGACGTTCAGTTCCGCTATGCTGAGCCGGCAGCCAGAGATTTTTCGTTTCGTCGATCCGAAGGTTTTTCAGAGAGCCGCGCGCGCTTTCGGGGCGGAAGGAGCTTTGGCGAAAATTCTGGTTGTGCCATCGCTGCCGCAACACGAAGAAGGCCGCAGCCAGACTTTGGATCTGCTCAAGTCCAAGGGCATCGATGCCGTCATCCCGTTCGGCACGCTTCTGGCGGATTTGATCGACAGCGTGGAAACCAACCGCAACTACCAGAAGTCCGACCTCCTGCAAATCCTCCGCATCCTGAAGAACTACGAATTCTTCAAAGAACGCCAGATGGAACTGTTCAAACCGAAGCGCCCGCGCAGCAAGAAAACCCCGCCCGCTGAATCCGGTTCTCAAGCGCAGCAGAGTTGAGACTTGGTTCAATCAAGCCACTCCCAGGCCGGCAGCACGGTGATGTTCTGGCCATCTTCCTTGAGAGCATCGCGCTGATTGAGCGTGAGCACCAAGAGCCGGCGTTTGCGCCCGCCGGCCCCAGGCAGCCGTCCGGCAGCCAGCAAGCCGCGCAGTTCGCGAGCGCGATTCGCGGGCGTCAGTTCGGCGCAAACCTGGATCACTTCGCCCGGCGTGACGAAATCGCATTCCCACTGGTGGGATTCGGCGGCGAAAGTGGGCGCCTCCCCGCGGCGGCGCAAGGCAAGCAAAACCGCGTTCTCCAGCCGACGGCCCACATCCGGCGTGGGATTTGGCGTGTTGGCGGCGCAGAAACCAGGATCGATCGCGTAGTATTTCGGCGGGCTGACCACGCGCCGTTTGAACGATGGGCTGAACTTCGGCACCACCAGCAGCAGCCAGGCGTCCTGCAAATATTCCACGTAGCGTGCGGACTGCGCGACGGAAGGGATGGCCAGCCCCTTGGCCAGAGACTGCAGCGAGAGGGGTTGACCGGGGTGTGCCAACAGATGCAGAGCAAGGTTCATCAAATGCCTTGTGTCACGCAGGGCATAGCGCGAGACGATGTCGCGCTGGACCACGTCCCGAAGCAATTCGCGCAGCAGTGCCGGGCCGGCGGCCGGTTCGCGCAACGCCCCGGGAAAGCCGCCTTCGTCCAGATAACCGCGCAACGCCTCAGCGCCGCGTTGATACTTGCGAAAAGTCAGATATTCGCCGAACGAAAAAGGGTAAACCGCCGTGGAGACATGGCGGCCCGTGAGCCTGGCGCCTAGTTCTCGCCCCAGCAATGACGCGTTCGAGCCGGTCACGCAGACGCTACGCCCGGCGTCGAGCAACGCGCGCACCAACCGTTGCCATTCGGGCGCCTCCTGCACTTCGTCCAGATAGACGGCTGCGCCGGCATGGTGTTCGTCCAGGACAGAAAGCAAGGTCGGGAAATCTTCCGGCCCCAGTCCGTAAAGCCGCGTGTCCTCCAGGTTGCAGAAGACGGCGGCCCCGCGCGTCTTTCGGCAAAGCTGTTGCTGCAACGTGCTCTTGCCACAACGCCGGACGCCGGTCAGCACCAGCGCATGTCCGGCCACGCGTTGGAGGGACTGGACCACCCGGCGCGGCACCTCCGTTGGGAGCGGGCTGACCACGCTCGGACTGGCCAGCGCGGTCACCAGTGTTTCACGCAGGAGCACACCGGTGTTCTATTACAAGATACACCGGTGGACAATCGTAAAGCTCACTCCTGCGGATACAGAATGATCCGGTCGTGGACGACGACGATCAGGTCGTTCTTGCCGTCGTTGTTGAAGTCCGCGATGAGCGCTTCGCGCGGTTCGGCGGAGTCGGCGCGGCGGCTGCGGAACGTCCGTTCCTCGAACACCTGCCACCGATTGGCCGGCACGAGCCGATGCGGCGGCTCGTACGTCACCACGTCGATGTAGCTTTTGCCCACTTCCAGAAACACGAGATCCTTGCGCCCGTCATTGTTCAAATCGCCGGACACGACATCGTGCAGGAAAGCGTCCTTGATGGGCGATTCGTAGCCGTCGAGTTCCGTGAATTCCCACACGTCCCCGTGAAAGGTCATCCACGCGGCCAGATTTGCGCCGAGGCAGGCGATGCTGTTCGGCCTGGAATCGCCGAGCGCGACGGCTTGCAAGCTTTGAAAATCACTGACTGGCAAGGGCAGATTTCTCGCGACCTTCCATACGCCGGCCTGGTCGCGTTCGCTCAAGGTCAGCGCCTTCCCTTCCGCGTCCAGGAGGAAGATTGAAGCGATGGCGTTGGCGCCGTTGCGCATCGCGGCGGCGCCGACAACGCGGGAATTGCTGCCCGCGCCATTGATTTGCTCCTTCACTGTGAACGACCATTCGGCGCCTTTTGGTTTGTCGGAATCGGCGCGCGGATTCTCCAGAACGACGGCGCGCAAAAAGTTCTTTTGCGCCAGGAGCAATTCCGGTTTGCCGTCGCCGTCCACGTCACTCGTGGTCACCCAGGGAAGTTCGGCGCTGCCGCCGGGCGGGGTAATATCCTTTTCCTCGAAATCTTTCTCCGCGGCCTGGAGAAGCACTTTGATTTTCTCGTACGGAATCAACACCACGACATCGGCCAGGCCGTCCTGATTGATATCGTGGATCAAGACGGATTTTGGATTCGATTTGAAACTGGCGTTGAGCGGTTGGCGGCGGAGTTTTCCGTCGGCGCTCAAGATTTGCAGTTCGCGCTTGCCGTCGAGGTCCGTGATCACGGCAAGCGACGGTTTTTCGTCCGGCTTGAGCGGCCCGATGTCCATGGCCAGCGGCCGGCCTTGATGCGGCAATAGCCTCGGGAAAGCGATTCGTCCGTTCTGATCGAAACGCGTGAGGCCCACTTGCCGTTCATCCGCGCTCAGGACAAAGATCTCCGACTGGCCGTCGCGGTCCCAATCCGCCACGGCCAGTTCGCTGACCCCGGTAAGGGTGGGAAAAAGTCGGGCCGCGGCAAGCGAACCATCCGTTTGCTGCAAATACACCGTGAGCTGCCCGCTTTCCGGCTCCGCGACCAATAGATCGGGCAACTGATCGCTGTTGATGTCCGCCCACGCGACGCCGCGTTTTGCCTTCGTCGTTTTGGCCAAAGGCAACACGTGGAACTGGCCCTGGCGCCAATCGCCGGTCAAGGCGTCGGCTGGCTTTTGCGTGAAGTGCGAGATTTGCGCGCGGCCGGATTTCTGGGCGATGGTGATCACTTCCGTCTTGCCATCGCGATCCAGATCGTCGGCCCAGTAGGAGCGAATCGGAGGCAAGGTGAAGTGAATTTCCGGCCCCAGTTGTTTGTTGGAATTCTGCAGCCGGAAGCGAAAAGGATTCGGGCTGTCCCAATTGACCAGCAACAAATCCTCGCGGCCGTCCCCCTGGATATCCAGCACTTGCGCCGACAGGACGGCGCCGGAGTAGGGAATCTTCTCCGGCTCGGCCAGCGAGTGGTCCGCGGTTTGCGCCAGCAAATAGACATGATTCTCCGCGAGCAAAAGCAGATCCGTCCGGCGATCGCCGTTCAAGTCGCCGTGCGTGAGCGCATTCTGGTTCAGCAAACCGTCCTCGATCGGCCAGCGTTTCGGCGCGCTCCAGCCGTTGGTCCCGCTGTTGTAAAGCACGACCAACTCCTTGGGTTCGCCGTAATAGGCGATGTCCGGCCGGCCATCTCCATTGAGATCCGCGGCGGTGAAAGCGGTGATGCGCTTTTCGGACGCGATGGATTCGATGCGGAACCGGGCATCGGGCGGCAACTGATTCAACTCGCGTTTGACTTCGGGTTTCGCTCTGGCAGCGAGGTTGGTCTTGCCCGTCTGATTGTAGAGCAACGTAATCTTCGACCGCAGGTTGTTCACAACGAGCAAGTCTTTCAACCCGTCTCCGTCCAGGTCCGCGGCGTTCAGATGGCTGATGCCGTATTCCACCGGGAAGATTTCTTTGCCCGCGAAGCCGAAGCGGTTGGTTGCGGAGTCCGCCGCGGCCAACATCCTGGTCGTGAAAGCAAGCACCAAGAGGGCCTGAGCGAGCAGCGCAAGCCGCGCCAAGCCTCCCAACGAAATTGCGGGCTCCGCAGCAGACGCCGCGCCGTTCCCCCTCACCCCGGCTCTCTCCCTCAGGGAGAGGGAGAATTCAATTCCACGCAGAGAGGAGTCGGAGCGTGTTGCCAGATCGGAGGGGGAGGCGAACGAACTCCCTCTCCCCTGGGGAAAGGGCCGGGGTGAGGGGAAAGGAGGCGTTCGCAGGTCGGAGCGTTGAGTTTCCCTCAAGGCATCCGACACAAGCATTGCGGTTTGTAGCAACTTCACCATAGGAAAATCACTTCGTTGCCCGGCAGCGTGGCAGTCCCATTTTTCTTTGGCTAGTTTATTCCCCCAGCACGTGCACGACCAGCCGGCGCGTGTGCGGGTGCGTGCGATGTTCCCACACATAAATGCCTTGCCAGGTTCCCAGCGTCATGCGGCCGGACGCCACAGGAATACTGAGGTTCACGGCGGTCAGCGCAGTGCGGACGTGCGCGGGCATGTCATCGTCGCCCTCCGCAGTATGGCGGAAAAGATCGTCGCCGTCTGGCACAAGGCGCGCAAAGAATCTCTCGAAATCGCTCCGCACCTCCGGGTCGGCATTCTCCTGGATCAAAAGGGACGCTGAAGTGTGGCACAAATGGAGCGTCACCAGGCCCGAGCGAACGCCGGACTGTTGGACCAACGCTTCCACGTCTTCCGTGACTTCACGAAAGCCGCGCCCGGGCGTCCGCACTTTCAGTTCATGGACGACTTGCCGCATGGTGATGGACGCTTCACGCAAACGCTACCCGAGTCGTTGGCCCTTCGGGATCCCAGCCGCGCGGCGGTTTGCTGTTGATCGAGGAAACATCCTTGATCGAGATTTGCCGCCCGCGTGTCTTCACGCCTTTCACTTCCACCTCGGAGGGATTGCACGTCTGTTGATGGATCTTTTGATACGGCGCGGGTTTGTATTTGATGAACAATTCCGGGGGCGTGTCCGGCTCGAAGAACAGGATTTTCGACTTCGGCGGAATGCAATGGTAAATCTTGTTCAAGATCGTTCCGCCGAACGTGAACCGCTTGAGATACGTCGCCTCGCGATTCGTGTAAGCCAGCGTGAAAATCCGCTCGCGCTCCGGCAATCCGCAATAGACCAGGTCCGGCCCGACGAACAATTTTTCCGGCAGCTCCGTGACCTTGTAGTGTCCGTCTTTGAAAACCAGCACGACTTTGTCGAACTTCGTGCAATCGACTTTGAATTCGTCTCCGGACACTTTGTAGCCGACATAGCCAGCCTCGCGGTCGTACGCGACCTTGAACGCCTTGAACGCGACTTCCTTCGCGTCCACTTCGTCGTAGCGGCTCGATTTCGTCAGGCGCGGGTATTGCGGCCCGTACTTCTCGATCAACGCCTCCAGATGGCCGATGACGAACCGGGTGAGGCCCTTCAGATTCTTCCGTGTCTCCGCCAGGTCCGCCTTGAGCTTCTCCATCTCCTCGCGGTGCTTGTTGATGTCGAAAAGCGAAATCCGGCGAATGCGCACGGCGAGCAGCCGGTCCACGTCCGCGTCCGTCAACTCGCGAAGCAACTGGCGGCGGAAAGGCTTGAATCCGTCGTGCACCGCGCTGAAGACGGCCTCGTTCGTCTTGCACTGCTCGATTTTCTTGTAAATGCGTTCCTCGATGAAAATGCGCTCCAGCGTGCGGAAGTGCAGCTCGTCTTGCAGCTTCGTCTCCTTCAGCTCCAACTCGCGTTTGAGGATTTCCACGAGCTGGCTCGTGTTTTCCTTCAGCACGTCGGACACGGTCATCTCGACGGGCCGATTGTTGCGGATCACGATGATGCGGCTGGCAATGGTGACTTCGCAGTCCGTGAAGGCGTAAAGCGCATCGACGAGTTGTTCCGCGCTGACGCCTTGCGGGGCTTTCACCTCGATTTCGACTTCTTCCGAAGTGAAATCGTTGACGCTTTTGACCTTGATCTTCCCCTTGCGCGCCGCGTCTTCGATCGACGCCATCAAGGAATCGGTCGTGGTCGTCGGAGGAATCTCTTTGATGACAACCGTGGAATCGTCCTTGGTTTTGATCTTGGCGCGGACCTTGATGCTGCCGGCGCCGTCGCGATACTCCCGCGCGTCCATCAAACCGCCTGTTGGAAAGTCCGGCAGCAATTTGAACGGCTGCTTTTTGAGAATCGCGATCTGCGCCTCCAGCAACTCCGCGAAATTGTGCGGCAGAATCTTGCACGACATCCCGACGGCAATGCCTTCGGTGCCGAGCATCAGGAGCAGCGGCAGCTTTGCAGGCAGCACCACCGGTTCCTTGTTCCGGCCATCGTAGCTGGCCACGAGCTCAGTGAGGTCGTCGTTGAAAATTTCCGTGCGCGCCAGTTCCGTCAGCCGGCATTCGATGTACCGCGGCGCGGCGGGCGGGTCGCCGGTGTAAATGTTGCCGAAGTTGCCCTGGCCTTCGATGAGGCAGCGCTTGTTCACGAGCACGACGAGAGCATCGGAGATCGCGGCTTCGCCGTGCGGATGGTACTGGGCGCAATGGCCGGAGATCGTGGCCACTTTGATGAAACGCCCGTCGTCTTTCTCGTGCAGCGACCACAGGATGCGCCGTTGCACGGGCTTCAGGCCGTCGGCGAGATTCGGAATGGCGCGGTCGCGGATAACGTAGGAAGCGTACTGGAGAAAGCTGGTATCCACGCGCCGGTGCAGCGGGAGTTCGACGTTTGCGGGCTTGCCGTTGCGCGGTTTGGCGGGCGCGGCGCCGGATTCGGCGATGACTTCGGTTTTCTTGCGTTCACTCATGTTCGTGGGCGAATTAAACAAATGGAAGCGGTCCGAAGCAAGGAGGGTCTCGTTTTGGAGTCATTCTGTTTCCAGATGATCCCCCACAAATTCAGAGCGACCACTAATCCTCGAATTCCAATCGGATGTCGGTTTGAATTGGCGGGGAGATTCTCGGCAACCTTAACTTTTCCACTTCATCCTGCATAGCTCTGCACAGTGCGGATTCTTTCTTGCTGAGAGTCAACGCACGCGTAATCTCCCATCGTTCCGCAGCAGAGATGCTTAGCCGGCACGCGGATCAGACCATTGCAAACCATGTCTTACGCGAAAGAAAAGGGAACGGTCCTGCCGCACGAGGTCGATGACCTTACTCACTATGTATTTCACAATTACTTTTCGCTCATGACACTTGCGGAGAAGATGACATACAAGGCACTCGTGGCCGAGCGGAAGGCGGAGCATTCGTCCACAGATGAGATGAAGCGACTCATTCGACGGCGATTCGGGTCCAGTGAGCCACAGGTGCTGGCACTCCTCGACAAGGGCGCGGAGGAGTTCTTGATCTCTACTCGAGATCGGATTTTGAGAACTCGCAGTGAGGAGGTATTCCTGAATCGGTGTCCGAAGTGCGGGGCGCTTGCGAGAACGCCGAAAGCGTGTCTTTGTCCCAAGTGCTCCGATGCTGGAGGCAGGCCCAGGCGCGGACGAGTCTGAAAGAGGCGAAGCGGCGATTCCCGGTGGATGGGCCGGGGAGAGAATTCGCCGAAGGTGCTTCGCGCATTCAACCGCTGAACCCACCCCTGCCCCTCTCAGGAGGGGAGCTTCGTTTTCAGCGTCACTTTCAAGTTCCCCTGCTGGGAGGGATGAAGGGGTGGGTTCGTGGGGAGAGTCCGCCGAAGCATGTTCGCCCCATGAGCCAGGCAGGGCGAGTCCGTAGCGGCGAGCCGCTCGACGTGCATGGAACACGTCCGAATCGGCTCGCTGGGGAGAGGCTCGCCCTACCGCAGATTCACAGGAAGGAGATGCGTGAAGGCCGAGCAGATCCCTCCGATAGGAAGAAGCAATTTGCCCTCTCCCCGACCCTCTCCCACTTCGTCGCGGGAGAGGGAGAAGACCGCGGCGGCATGCACCGTCAGTTTCTCCTCGGGAACAACGCCGCAGGTTCGCCGATGGTGTGCCCGGCGGGCAAGCCGCCCCAAGCGGCGCGCGCCAGTTGGTTCGGCTCGTCCGGGAGTCCGAGTTGCTGGAAAATCTTGGTCGATGTCGTCGGAACGAACGGCCACAAGAGCACGGCCAGGACGCGGCAAGTCTCCGCGAGGTTGTAGAGCACTTCATCCAGACGCTTGGCTTGCGCGGGATCTTTGGCCAGCTTGAACGGCGCGGTGTGATCGACGTATTGATTGGCGCGGTTGACCAGCGTCCAGACGCTTTGCAGCGCCGTTTGCAATTGGCACCGCTTCAGGTGCTCGAGAGTCGCGCGCACCACATTTGCCGCTTCGCTGGCCAATTCATCCGAGCGCGCCGGCACGATCCCGTTGCGATAGCGTTTCAGCATCGAGAGCGAACGGTTCACCAGATTGCCCAACCCGTTGGCCAATTCTGCGTGGTAACGGGCCTGAAAACCGGCGTCGGTCCAGTTTCCGTCCGGGCCAATGTCGAGTTCCCGCACGACGTAATAACGGAACGCGTCCAGGCCCCACTCCGCGATGACCGCGAGCGGATCGACGACGTTGCCCGTGCTCTTGCTGAGCTTTTGCCCGTCCTTTTGCCACCAGCCGTGCACGAGGATTTGCTTTGGCAAGGGCAGTTCCATGGCTTTGAGCATGATCGGCCAGAACACGGCGTGGAATCTCGATATGTCTTTGCCAATGACGTGGACGTCGGCAGGCCAGAGGCGCGGCGCGGGTTGAGAGCCGGGAGTTGAGAGTGGAGAGTTGGGAAGGCCTTTGAGGGCGGCCAACACCGTAGGATCTCCGAGGTGCGCGGGGAGCGTGACGTAGTTCAGAAGCGCGTCGAACCAGACGTAGGTCACGTAGGCCGGGTCGAAGGGCGTGAGGATGCCCCAGTTCAATCGCGCGGCGGGCCGCGTGATGCAAAGGTCCTCGAGCGCGCTGTTCTTCAGAAAGCCCAGAATTTCATTCCGGCGCTCCGGCGGCGAGACAAAGTCGGGATGCGTTTCAATGTAGTGGGTTAACCACGACTGGTGTTCCTTCATCCGGAAGTAATAGTTCTCCTCCTCCAGTTCGATGACTTCGCCGTATTGAGGATCGAACGTTCCGTCCGGGCGTCGGTCGCGATCGGTCAGGAAGGTTTCCTCCTTGGGCGAGTAAAAACCCTTGTAGGTCGCCTTATAGAAGTGGCCCGCGGCATGGAGCTTGGCCAGGAACGCTTTCACGAAATGTTTGTGCCGCGAATCGGTCGTGCGGATGAAATCGTCGTTGCTCGCTCCGAGTTTGCCCGCGAACGATTGGAAGCTCGCCGCGAGTTCGTCGCAATAGACCTGCGGAGCTTTGCCTTCGTTCAAGGCCGCCTGCTGGACTTTCTGGCCGTGCTCGTCCACGCCGGTCAGAAAGAACGCCGCTTCGCCCAGGCTTCTCCGCGACCGCGCGATCACATCTGTGACGACCTTTTCGTAGCCGTGTCCGAGGTGCGGCTGGCCGTTCACGTAATCGATCGCGGTCGTGATGTAGAAAGCTTTCGTCATGCGCTGGTAGTCTCGCTGACAGACACCCGGTTGGCAACTTCGGGGAAAACCCCGCGACGCGCGGTAGGCGTGCGGTTAGAGCGTGTCCGAAAATTGCGCGGGGTCCTGCGGCGAGGGATTTTGGCTGTGGCCAAGGCGGCGAGGTCCGAGCATCCCCAACGCGGGCTGTAAGGACCGAGCCAACGCAGGCCACGGACAAAAGACCCGCCGCCCGGAGGGTTTTCGCGCCAAAGGCCGCCTGGCTTCGTTGCTCCTCAGTCGAAGATCCAGGGAGGATATTCTCCTTCGTTGCGCCTCGCCATCCGGCCTTTGGCGCGAAAACAGGACCCCGCGGAATTTTCGGACACGCTCTTAGAAGTTTCGGTCAGTCGCGATTCGATTGGCTCCTCTCTCTCCCCGCGAGGAACAAGTAGAGAGAGAGCTGGAGAGGAGCTGGAGAGAAGGGTTTCTTGGAAAAGCGAAATCGGACGCCCCTCCTCTCCCCAGCCCTCTCCTCCCTTCGGGAAAAGAGGGGGAAGACTTCGCTGACCGACAGTTTGAATCGCACCCTCGCCGCAGCAGGCCTGTGGACAAAGGAGCGCAGATTTTAGAGGAACGCCACGCTGCCCACCGCCGCTGCGATGAGCCAGATGACGGCCACGGCTCGGGCGCGGCTCAGGCCACGGCGGACGAGGCGATGCGACAGGTGATTGGTGTCGCCCACGTAAAACGGCTTTCCGATCCGCCAGCGCAGGATGACGACCCAGGCCAAATCCAACAGCGGAACGGCGAGGATGAGCAGCGGGGACAACACCGCCCACGCGTTCTGATGTTCGCGGGAGTAAAAGTGCGGAAGAACCGCGAGCACCGCGAGGAGGAATCCCACCAGATGGCTGCCCGCGTCGCCGAGAAACGCCGTGGCTTTCGGGAAGTTGTAAGGAAGAAAACCCAGAAGCGCTCCGGAAATCATCAAAGCGAAGGACGCGACCAGGTACTGGCCGTGCAGCGCTGCGCTCCAGGCGAATTGCCATGCGCAAATGGCCCCCAGGCCCGAACACAGTCCATTCATGTTGTCCATGAGGTTGAACGCGTTCGTCACGGTCAGAATCCAGAGAATGGTCACGGCGTAACTGAACAGAACGCTGGGCACGAACAGCGTGATCCGAACGCCCGAAGCTGCCACCAGCGCCGCGATGAAAAGCTGGCCGCTGAACTTCACAGCGGGTTTCAGTTCGTGTTTGTCGTCCAGCCAGCCCAGGAAAAACATGGCGGCCGCCCCGAGAAAAATCGCCACCAACTGAGCCGCGCGGCGGCGAAGCCCGTATTGCAGCAAATCGCTCGTCTCTGCATCCAACAAACCGCGTCCCATCCCAGGCGCCTGGCTCATGGGATTCGGCAGGCCGCTTCCCCAAAAATAAGTGCTGACCGAAACGGCAACGATACCCCCGATCAAGGCCAGCGCGAGCGCCGTGAGCACGGCGAAGCCTCCGGCCAGCGCGATTGGCTGGTCGTGGATTTTTCGGTGCCCCGGATCATCGACCAATCCGGTCCGATTACACCATCGCCGCCACGCCGGCAGTGAAATCAGCGCCGCCAGGAATGCGGAAACAAACGCCAGGAGATAAACGTTGAAGGGGAAGGTCATCGGTTGAGCAACTTCAGATAAAGCTCATACTGCGCGTCCACCATCTTCGCGACAGAGAATTGCTCGGACGCGAGCGCCCGGCCTCGGCGGCCCAGTCTTTGCCGCAGTTCTTCATCGGCCGCCAGTTGAAGAAGGCGTTCAGCCAGCGTTTCCAGATCCCCGGGCCGGACCAGAAAACCTGTTTCGTTGTCGAGGCAGACTTCGCGTGCTCCGTCGCAATCGTAAGCGACAACCGGGCGCGCAGCCGTCAGAGCTTGCGGCAAGGCGCGCGCCAGGCCTTCCCGGCGCGACAGATGGACGAGAACACCCATGATGCCGATAAAGGACGGGATCGCGTCCGGCGGAACCAACCCCGTGAAGAGGACGTGCTTTTCCAGGCCCAGATCGCGCACCCTTTGTTCAAATCGCGACCGCCATGCGCCGTCGCCTACGAGGAGAAACTTCATTCGCGGACACGCTTTCACGAGGCGCGGCGCCACAGTCAAGAGATCGTCGTGCCCCTTCAATTTGAAGAGCCGCGCGATCTTGCCGACCACGAAATCCGTTTCCGCAAGACCGAGCCTGGCGCGCAGTTTCGAATCATGGGACGCAGCCAGAAATGGCTCCAGAGCGAAGCCGCTGAAAATTCGCGTGTAGTTCTCGGGCTTTCCGATTCCGGCCTTGAGGTACTGGTGGATCATTGCGTTTGCGACCGCGATGAAATGCGTGGTGAATCGGGCCGCGTGGCGCTCAGCGCTTCGGAAAACGAGATTGAGAAGCCACCTCTGGAAGCTGCCGAATGACGGGCCGTGAATGGAATGAACGACGATCGGCACCCCGGCTTTAGCCGCGGCCAGGCGTCCAAGAATCCCGGCTTTGCCGCTGTGCGTGTGCACAATGTGCGGTCGCCGCTGGCGAAACAACTGGATGAGGCGGCGGTAAGCCAGCGCGTCCTTCCAGGGATGAGGAGTCCGGATTAGTTCCGGGACGACCGTGAGCAGGTCAGGAACGGCGGCGGCTTGATGTTCCAGGGAGCCTTCCGGGCCGGTGGTTAGGCCGGAGATCAGATTGATTTCCACGTCAGGTTTGGTTCGCAGCCCCAGAACTGACGCCAGGGTGTTCTCTTGGGCGCCGCCAACGATCAAGCGCGTGATGACGTGCGTGACGCGCATCCGTGAGTGTACTTATGAGATGGACCACTCAGAGTGTGTTTTGAAGGCCGCGGCAGCCGACATAAGGAGGCTCGCTTCTCCGAATCCGAAATCCGCAATATGCAGAGCCTCGTGTCCTCGGCAGCGACGAGCGGTGTTGATTCCCTCCATCTTAGCGACCGGCCGCGCGCAGCTCCTTGAGCCGGTCATTGACCATCTTCTTCTCCGCGGCCAGTTCGGGGCTTTCTGGTTCGGCGCTCTTCGGTTCAGGAACGAACTTCAAGTAGTACTCGTAGTTGCGAATGGCGGCCGCGGTGTCCTTCTTCCGGTAAGCGATCTCGGCCAATCCGTAATAGGGCACGTGATATTTCGGGAGTTGGCGCTGGAGTTTTTCGTAATCGGTTTGGGCTTCGTTCAGGCGACCACCCTGCAGATGGGCGATGCCGCGATTCTTCAGCGCGTTGACGTCGTTCGGGTTTATCTTGAGCAGTTGGGTCAATGGCCTGGCTGCGTCCTCGAACTTTTTCGTTTCAATCAGAATGATCCCCTTTTGGAGCAGCCCGTCGTAGTTGTCGGCCTCGATCTCCAGGACGCGTTCCACGTCGGCGAGCGCTTTCGAGTGATCTTTGCGTTCCATGTGCACAAGCACCTTGTAGAGCAAGGCCGAGATGTTTTTGGGATCTTTCTGAAGAATGCGGTCCAGCGAGGCCAGCGATTTGTCGTAGTCGCGGCTGTTGAAGTGAATCGTCGCCTGGTCCATCAGCGCGGAGCCATTGCCGGGATCCTTCTGAAGCATCCGGTCAATCGTGGCCAGCGCTTTGTTGGTTTGACTGGTGTGCGCGTAAAAGCGGGCCAGCGCCTCCAGGGCGGTCGAGTGGTCGGGAAACCTTTCCTGTGCCTTGATGAGGATTTGTTCCGCAGCCGGATAGTTGGTTCTGCTGAAGTGAGCGGAGGCTTCGAGGCGCGCCAGGGCCAGCTCGTCGTCCGGTGTCAATGGCGGAAAGGCCTTCGAGGCACGGACTTGTGCGATGCGTTCGAGTGCCAGATCGGGCCTGCGCCATTGCAGGAAGACGTTGGCCAGCCGCAATTGCGGGACAAGATTGGTGGGCTGGAGTTCCCGGACGCGGCTGAACTGCAGAGCGGCCTGGCGAAATAGGGTTTGCTGGAAGAAGATATCTCCGAGGTGAAGGCAGTAATCGGGTTCGTCAAACACGCCGTTGAACGCCAGCATGCTTTCCCAATCCCGGAACTCGCCGAGCCGGTCTTCCGCGCTTCGGGCGGAGCTTCCGGCGCTGCCCGCCTCGGCGCGGAGCAATCGGTTGAAAGCGACATTGACGCGCGCGGGTCTGTTATTCGTGTTCAGGCCGCTGGCGAGTTCAAACATGCGGCCGGCTTCGGGGAGCTGCCCGAACCGTTGCGCGGAAACGCCCCAGTCATTGGCGGCGCGCGAATAAAACACGGAGAGGAAAAGCGCGTCCCGGGATTCCCGCCGCGTTTGCTCTTTCACGAGATTCAAGGTGTCTTCGAGGCCTCGCCAAAAAAGCTGGTTGGTATCGAATTCCTGCCGGGTCAAAGGCGGCGGGTTGATCAAGTTGGTCGGATAGAGCACCAGGCGCGACGCCAGCCCCAACGGACGCGGGTAGAATTTCTCGAAGTAAAATCCGAAGCTCGGATGCAGGTAATAGATTTCGTTCGTCTGGCTCAGGCCAATCAGCGTGGCCAGCAAGTCCACGTCATCCACGATCTCGCCTTGCGGTTGGCCCGCCAGGATGTCGGGCCAGCGCGCCGGATAGCGTTTGACGAGTTGCCGGTGGTACTCCGGAATCGGCAGTGACCGGCTGTGAACCAGGACTCGTTCGTTGGACGCGGAGGCGCGGCCCATGTGAGCTTCCAAAAGCAGGAGGCTGTTCAGGTCGTCGCTGAGGACGATGGCGTTTTTTGCGGGCAACGGCGCAGCGCACTGTTCCGCGAATTGCTTGAGCAATGGGGCGCTGCTGTTCCAGAAATGGTGGAGGTTTTTGTAAATCAGGCCCCCGGGCACTCCGATCAACGCCAGCCAAACGGCGGCCGTCAAACCGCGATCCACCAGCAACGTTCCCTGGCCCCGGCGTTTCCAGGGCCGGTCTTTGCCCGGCCCGAACACGAGCAACACGTAACCGCTGAGATAACCAATGCTGAGCGCCGTGAGAAAATGGAACGTCAGCAGCGCGTCGTACGGGTAGCGGCTGGTCACCAGCGCGCGCGGGCTGAACTTCTGGTCGAATACCGTCCACACGCACGCCGCGAGCAGGACGACATGGATGAGCCGGAACATCAAATTCGAGATCATCGCTCCGGCTGCGCTGGTGTCGCCAAAACTCGAAGGCCAGCGAATGCCCAGGATGAACACCGGCAAGATGGACGTGAGCGACAACAAGAGCGCCCGGCTGCGCAGGTCGGGCCGCAACAGGAAGGCTTTTTGACTGGCTAACTCGGCCTTCAGCGATTGCCAAAAACCAACCGAGGCGGAATCCGTCCATGCCCAGACGGCCGGCAGCAACAGGTACAGCAGCAATCCTATGGCGCCGAGCGCTGCCATCCGTCCCATGAAACGGATCTGGAAAAAACTCGCTCCCTTGATCCAAACCAGCGCGAACAGGAACAGCGGAAAGAAGCCGATCATCGCCCAGTTGTTCGTGACGCCCACTCCGTAAACAAGCGCCAGGCGCGTCAACCAGGATTCGCGCTGATCGACGCGGTACTCCAGAAGAC
Source organism: Verrucomicrobiota bacterium (assembly GCA_016871535.1). Classification (NCBI taxonomy): domain Bacteria; kingdom Pseudomonadati; phylum Verrucomicrobiota; species Verrucomicrobiota bacterium. The sequence continues at coordinate 28,538 of VHCZ01000018.1, read as the reverse complement.
AACGGATCGAGTAAGCAAACACCAGGAGGCTCAGCGCTTCGTTCGTGACGGCGACGGAGTGTTCCCAATACGTCAATTGCAAACCGCAAGCCAGCGCTGCCAGGAGCGGCGGAACCCAGGCCGCGGGAATCGTGAGGAAAGAGAACTCGCTCCGTTCCCGCTGACGCTGAGCGTGGGTGCGGTCGTGCGGCAGGAGTGAGACGGATCGGGCGAGCAGGCCCAGGCTGAGCGCGGAGCAAACTGCTGCGAACAGATTCAGCGCGATGGGCTGCCACGCTTCCGGAAACCCGCGGATCGGAAACGTCAGCAAAAAGAACAGCGGCGCGTGCAGCGGCAACACCCAGTCCCACCCCGTCACCTTCGCCACATAGGGCAAGCTGTCCAGCGTGACCCAATGGTTGAGCGTGATGGCGTAAACCAGGAATGCCCCTCCTGTAATAATCCACGGCAGGCGGGTGTGCACAAAGCCATCCAAGGGATGCTGCTTGTCTTGCATAGATCGAGGTTAAACCAGTTGAAACCATGTTCGAGCTCTTGGCAAGAGAAGTTTGTTTTCCGTTTTCCGCCTGAATTCTCTTGATTTGACCTGTCTCTCGACGCTGAAGGCCAGGCCTTTTGTCTGCACGGATTGACGGCGGTCTTTCTTACGCGCCACGGCTGGTACCGGGTCGATCCGCGCGGCGACAAACCGGGGATCACCACCGATTTCTGTCCGCCGGCGGAGCGGCTGGCTTTTGCGCCCCGACTCCCGGGCGAAGCGGACATCCCAGGCCGCTATTCGGACGCGCTGCCGTGCGTGGTCTCGGCGCTCCGCCGATGGCGAACCGCGGATGAAGTGGCGCGGAATCTCCCCGACTGCGCGCCTCGGTGACGCGGCGCGGCTTCGAAAAGAAAGCGAGGCTGGCTTGCGCCAGCCTCGTATGATTGCCTCGGTTCCTCTAAGGCGCTGCGCGCTTAGTAGTCCATGCCGCCCATCCCGCCGTGGCCACCGCCCGCCGGAGCCGGTTTTTCCTTCTCCGGAATTTCGGTGATCAAGCACTCGGTCGTGAGCAACAGCCCGGCGATCGACGCCGCGTTCTGGAGCGCGGTCCGCGTCACTTTCTTGGGATCGACGACGCCCGCTTTCACGAGGTCTTCGTAGTCGCCGGTCGCGACGTTGTACCCGTCGTTGCCCTTGCGCTTCTTGACTTCTTCCACGACAACGGAGCCTTCCACGCCGGCGTTGTCGGCCAGGGCGCGCGTTGGGAACTCAATCGCCTTCTTCACGATGGACACGCCGATCTTCTCGTCCTCGTCCTTCAGGTGGAGGCCATCGATCGCCGACAAGCAACGGAGCAAGGCCACGCCGCCGCCGGGGACGATGCCTTCTTCGACCGCGGCGCGGGTCGCATGGAGCGCGTCCTCCACGCGAGCTTTCTTTTCTTTCATCTCCGTCTCGGTCGCGGCGCCCACATTGATGACGGCCACGCCGCCGGCCAGCTTCGCGAGGCGTTCCTGCAGTTTCTCGCGGTCGTAGTCCGAGGTGGTTTCCTCGATTTGCCGGCGAATCTGATTGACCCGGCCCTGGATCTCGCTGGACTTGCCGTAGCCTTCCACGATCGTGGTGTTCTCTTTGTCCACGACGATGGATTTGGCGCGGCCCATGTCATCGAGCTGCAAGTTCTCCAGCTTGATGCCGAGATCCTCGGTGATGCACTTGCCGCCGGTTAGGATGGCGATGTCTTCCAGCATGGCTTTCCGGCGATCGCCGAAGCCAGGCGCCTTAACGGAACAGACGTTCAGGGTTCCCCGGAGTTTGTTCACGACCAGCGTCGCCAGCGCTTCGCCTTCCACTTCTTCCGCGATGATCAGGAGAGGTTTGCCGACTTTGGCGATCCTTTCCAGGATGGGAAGGAGATCCTTCAGGCTGCTAATCTTCTTTTCATAGATCAGGATGTAAGCTTCCTCGAGCTTGCATTCCATCGTCTCGGCGTTCGTCACGAAGTAGGGAGAGAGGTAACCCTTGTCGAATTGCATGCCTTCGACCACTTCGAGCGTGGTCTCGATCGACTTGGCTTCCTCGACTGTGATCGTGCCGTCCTTGCCGACTTTATCCATCGCGTCGGCAATGATCTCGCCGATCGTGGTGTCCCAGTTGGCGGACACGGTCGCGACCTGCTTGATCTCTTCTTTGTCTTTGACCTTCTTGGAAATCTTGCCCAGGTGCTCGACGGCGGCGCCGACGGATTTCAGAATGCCGCGTTGAATGCCGATGGGGTTGGCGCCCGACGTCACGTATTTCAGCCCTTCGCGGAAGATCGATTCCGCGAGCACGGTCGCAGTCGTGGTGCCGTCGCCGGCGGCGTCGCTCGTTTTGCTGGCGACTTCACGCACCATTTGTGCGCCCATGTTCTCGTAAGGATCTTCCAGTTCGATTTCCTTGGCGACGGTCACGCCGTCTTTGGTGACGGTGGGCGAGCCAAATTTCTTGTCGAGCACGACGTTGCGGCCTTTGGGCCCCAGCGTGGCGGTCACGGCCTTGGAGAGCTTGGTGACGCCTTTGAGGATCGACTGACGGGCTGCGTCTTCGAAGAGTAATTGCTTTGCTGCCATAGTTTAGTTCCTTCGTTTTCCAGTTGGTTCCGTTTTGGTTATTCGATGATTCCCAGGATATCGTCGGAGTTGAGAATCTTGAACTCCTTGCCATCCAGTTTGATTTCAGTGCCTCCGTACTTGCTGATCAGCACGCGGTCCTTCACTTTGACTTCGAACGGGACTTTCTTTCCGTTGTCATCGGTCTTGCCGGTGCCCAGGGCCACGACAATTCCTTCCATGGGTTTTTCCTTGGCTGTGTCCGGAATGATGATCCCGCCTTTCTTGACTTCCTTTTCTTCCACTGGCTCGACCAGGACCCGGTCACCCAGTGGCTTTACGTTAATCGCCATACGCTTTGTTAGTTCCTTTGTGTTGTTGGTTGAGTTCGAATCAAATCCCGCCGCACCCGCTGCGGGAAAACTGTAATGTCTGGTTTTCGAGGCGCGGAGGCCATGAGTCTCGCGAGATGAAACCCGGATCCAACGGCCCTACTTCTTTTCATCCACGACTTCGGCGTCGATAATCGGGCCTTCGTCCTTGCCGCCTTCGCTTTTGCCGCCGGCGCGCGCCTCGGTGCCGGCGCCGCTCTGGCCGCGTCCCGCTTTGGTTTTTTCCGCCGCCGCTTTGTACAATTCTGCCGAGACGGCCTGCCACGCCTCGGTCAAACGCTCGCTGGCGGTCTTGATGGCGCGCATATCGCTGCCTTTCAAGGCGTCCTTCACGTCGCTGATCGCCTTTTCGATTTTCGATGTGTCGCCGCTGGAAATCTTGTCGGCGTTGTCGCGGAGCATCTTTTCGCTGCGATAGACGGCATTATCCGCTTCGTTGCGGGTCTCGATCTCATCTCGCTGCTGGCGGTCTTCCTCGGCGTGCGCCTCGGCATCTTTGCGCATGCGTTCGACTTCGTCTTTGTTCAAGCCGCTGCTGGCGCTGATGGTAATCTTCTGTTCCTTGCCTGTGCCCAGGTCCTTGGCGCTGACGTGCAGGATGCCGTTGGCGTCGATGTCGAATGTGACTTCGATCTGCGGCACGCCGCGGGGCGCCGGCGGAATGTCCGTCAAATGGAACTTCCCGATGGTCTTGTTGTCCTTGGCCATGGGACGCTCGCCTTGCAGCACGTGAATCTCCACGCCCGGCTGATTGTCCGAGGCCGTCGAGAAAATCTCCGATTTCCGCGTCGGAATCGTCGTGTTGCGCTCGATCAATTTCGTGAACACGCCTCCCAGCGTTTCGATGCCCAACGACAGCGGCGTGACGTCCAGAAGCAGAACGTCTTTGACTTCCCCTTTGAGCACGCCGCCCTGAATGCCCGCCCCCACGGCGACGACTTCGTCCGGGTTAACGCCCTGATGCGGCGGCTTGTTGACCAGCGTCCGAGCCGTTTCCACCACTCGCGGCATGCGCGTCATGCCTCCGACCAGCACCAGTTCGTCGATTTGATCGGTGGTGATCCCGGCGTCTTTCAAACAGTTCTTCACCGGCACCACGGTGCGCTCGAACAAATCGTCGCACAACTGCTCCATCTTCGCCCGGGTCACCTTCAGGCTGATGTGCTTCGGCCCGCTCGCGTCGGCGGTGATGAACGGCAGGTTGATCTCGTATTGCTGGGCGCTGCTCAACGCGATTTTCGCCTTCTCCGATTCCTCCTTGATCCGCTGGATGGCGTCGGGTTGCTTGCGCAAATCCATTCCGTGCTCTTTCTTGAACTCATCCAGGATCCAATCCATGATCCGCGCATCCCAATCATCGCCGCCCAAATGCGTGTCACCGTTGGTCGCTTTGACTTCAAAGACGCCATCGCCGATTTCCAGGACGGAGATGTCGAACGTTCCGCCACCGAGATCATAGACCGCGATTTTTTCGTCCTTCTTCTTGTCCAGGCCATAAGCCAGAGAGGCGGCGGTGGGCTCATTGATGATGCGCAAAACCTCCAGACCGGCAATTCGGCCCGCATCCTTGGTCGCCTGGCGTTGGGAGTCGTTGAAATAGGCGGGCACAGTGATAACGGCCTGGGTGATCTTTTCTCCAAGGCGCATTTCGGCGTCCGCTTTCAATTTTGCCAGGATCATCGCGGAAATCTCAGGCGGGCTGAACACCTTGGGTTTGCCTTCGACCTCAACCTCGACTGCGGCATCGTTATTGGACGCACGCACGACTTTGTAGGGGACGCGCTTTGTCTCTTCGGCGACCTCGTCGTATTTGCGGCCCATGAAGCGCTTGATGGAGTAGATTGTGTTGCGGGGATTGGTCACAGCCTGGCGCTTGGCGGCGTCTCCCACCAACCGTTCTCCGCTCTTGGTGAAGGCCACGACCGAAGGCGTGGTTCGCTTGCCTTCGCTGTTTTCCAGGACGACTGGCTCACCGCCCTCCATCACTGCCATGCAGGAGTTGGTCGTTCCCAGATCAATGCCTAATACTTTTGCCATAAATTCGTCGTGTTAAAGTCGCGAAGTTGGTTAGCACTGCGGATGCCAGCGCCAAATCCTCCGCCGCAAGAGGCTTGCTTAGAAAAGCTTGGAAGCGAAAACCTCGTGCTTGTGCATGGCCTGGGACCGGGCCAAACGCGTCAACGTGGCTCAGCTTAATCCTCCTTGTCCCGGTTTCCGTGGCACAACTCGAAAGATTTCGACTCAGTCTGAAATGTAACAGCCCACGCCTGGAACGGGGGCGTTCGTCACCGGCTGGTTGGACGCAATCGATGTTAGAACAGCTAAAAGGTCGCGCCGCGTCGGCGCCGGACGTTCCTTGCCGAAATCGACGTACCGATCATCAATCCGGCCGTGATAAACGAGCTTCGGCCCCGGAACAAACACTGCGACTTCCGGTGTCACACGCACTTGGGTTCGCTTGACCAATTCATGCCGTGGATCACGCAAAGCGCTGCAAGGGTATTGATACTCCTCCAGATGTTTCCGGATCGCACCGGGTAACTCACTCGCGCTTGGGTAAATGAGCCAGAACCTGATTCCCAGGGGCGCGAACTTCTCGTGAAGCCGGCGAATTTCCGGCGCGTAACGATTTGAAATTGGGCAATCGGTGCTTACGAAAACGAAGACAGTCGTGTTGGTGCTGTCTGGCGGAAGCGGGTCAACCCCATTTCCGTTCAGATCTTGAAGCCCCGTCAGTTCCGAAGTGCGAGGAGATCCGTTCTGGAGTGAGGGAACGCGGGAACATCCTGCGCTCAGAACCAAGAGGCCGGCCCACGCCAACGCGAGCACGAGCCAGAAGTTGCCGATTCCAGTCCGATTTGCCTGGTTGCTACATGTGAGAGTCACGTGATTTCTTCGGGGCGCCAGTATTAAGGCGTAAAGAACCCCCTCCGCAAGCATCAAGGAAGGCACTGTGAACTTCCTGCAAGTTCAGCGCGGCCGCTAATTAACTAATTACGGGTTAGATTAGAATGGTTTTCGTGGCCCCAATCACGCCGCAGAGCCGCCTCAATTCCCCGCGCACGAGTAGGTCAGCTTGGCGTCTTTGACGGTCCGGATGAATCGGTCGAGTCCTTCACCGGGGTCATTCAAGAGGGTATGGCCGGCAATGATCAGCTTCCATTTGCTGTTCCACACGGAGCGGCCGCGCTGGCAACCCTGGAGAAATGCGGTGCGTGACGCCACCTGCTCGCGATGGCTTCAGTGGGCGCTTCGGAGAAGGGTCTGAGAAATGCTTTGCTCGAACGGTTCTTGTCGTACTTGACTTTCGCTGGGCTAAGCGAAAAGGTCAGGCTCTAAAATTTAGGAAACTTATGGCTGCAAAGTCGGCATTGATCGATCCGAGTGGGGTTAGGGTTCTCCTCGTGGATGACGAGGACATGGTCCGTAATGTTCTCAAAGACCAACTCCAGCCGGAGGGCTACAACATCACTGAGGCCGATGGCGCCAGCAAAGCCCTGGACATCCTCCAGCGCGAGAATTTCGCGGTGATCTTGTGCGACCATGAGATGCCCGGCATGACTGGCCTGGATTTCCTGACCAAAATCAAGGAGTCCCACCCTTCCATCACGCGGTTGCTCCTGAGCAGCAAACTGAGCCTCACGGCGCTTTCCGAGGCCATCAAAACGGATTTGATCTACCGCTTCGTCACCAAACCGTGGCTGCGCGAAGAAGTCCTCGTCACGCTGCGCAACGCGATCACTCACAACCGTCTCGTCACCGAGAATCAGGCGCTGCACGAGCGGAACATGAATCTGAATCTGAAGCTCACCAAGCTCGCAGAAGCGGAACAAGCCGCCACCGAGGCCCGTCAGAGGGGCGCGTCTGATTCCGGCGCTTCCGAAACCGATTCACAAGGGGTGGCCTTGGGAGGGGAAGGGGAAACCTCCGCCGGAAGTCTGACGGTTCCCCCGCCGCCGGGAGTGGATTTGGCGATCCAGGCCTTCACCAAAATGCTTTACACTTTTCACCCAAACCTGGGCAACACCTCCCAACGGGCCGTCGCGCTGGTGCAAACCCTTGGCGAAGTCCTGGAACTTCCGTCGGACCAACTCAAAAGCCTGAGCTGGGCGGCCGCGCTGCACGACATTTCCCTCGTCAACGTCGATCGCGGCATCGTGCGGCGGTGGCTCCGCGGGCCGGAGAAATGCACGGACGAAGAACTGGTCATCATCAAACGCCATTGCGAACTCTCCCAGAAAATGCTCGAAGAGTTCGAGTTCTTCAAAGAGGCCGGAGAAATCATTCGCTCCCACCATGAAAACTGGAACGGCACCGGTTACCCGGACGGCTTGAAAGGTGAAATGATTCCGCCGCTGTCCCGGCTTCTGGCGATCGTGGTCGCATATTGCAGCAAGCACGCCGCAAGCATTCAGGCCATGAGCGAGATCGAAGCCGAGGTCGAAACGCGCTGGGATCCCGATGCCGTCCAGGCGTTCGCCAAAGCCGCGGCGCTCACGAAAATGCCGCGCGGCGAACGCGAAATCCTGCTCATCGAACTCAAGCCGGGTATGGTCCTGGCGCGGGACATTTTCAACGCGAACAATTTCCTCCTCCTCCCGAGGGGCCGGGAGTTGTCGGACGCCTCCATCAACAAGCTCCTCAGCATCAATCGCATCACCCCGCTCGATCCCCACGTTTTGGTGTACTGCTGAGCTGCCTCAGAACCAAAACCGGAAGTCGCGCCCTGCGTCCGCGATCAGGCGCACCTCCATCTTCCGGAAATTCCGCCAGGCCACATGGCCGTCGTCCGGCTCGGTTTCATCCCCTTTGTGATCGATCCGCGCTACCAGCAGCGCGACCTTATCCACGGCATGCGCAGAATTGGCGCTCAACCGCCGCAGCGAACCCGATCCGCGCGGCGTCGTGCTCCAGGTATCGTAATCGGGATTTCTCGTCAGGCTGGTGGTGAACGTCACCGGACTCTCAACGATCATCTGGCTTGAATATCGTCGAATCAGGCGGTCGTCACAAGCCAGGAATCTCTCCGCACCGGCAGCTTCAGCGCAGGCGAGGTGCAAAGCGTCCAGCGCCTTGAAGCCGGACTGTTCCAGCGCCAACGCGCGGGATTTGATCGCATCGTTCAGCGCGACGCTCGCTTCCGCCAAGCGGAGACAGTTTTCAATCTAACGCCGCCGCACTGGGAACGGGTTGCGACTGTTCTCCAAGTCGTGAATGGGCGAACGAATCAGCTTGGCGTCGCCTGCTTCAATCAGTGTCAGCACGAGACTAAACGAAAGCGTTTCGAGCCAGATGCGCGGCTGCCGCTGGTTGTCGAACGGCCGGTTCAACACGCTGTTGTCCAGGTAAAGCAGCATAGTTGGTTTGGATGTTTACGCAGCGGACACCGCCGTGAAATGGCCGTGCCGGCCGAAGATGTTGCACCGCGTTTTGTTGACGACATCTTCGGCGAAGCAGACGCGTGAAATGTTGGCTGAATCTCGCGAAGAACTTTGTCTTTCACGTCGGTCAGAGGCCGTTCTTTGTTTGGCGCTGCTGCGGATTCGCTCATGTTGCATCGTCTCTCGATGTGCGTCGCTTCACCTTCGCGTAAACTTCCGCGCTCTTTTCAACCAACTCCTTCGACTGCTTTCCACGCCCCGTTTGCGGGCTTCGTTCTCGGGGATGCTCTGCCGAGATGTCGTTTCCCCATTTCCGCAGCCGTGAGCTTCGTCTTCATGTCAGTAAGACTGGCTGCTTGCCGATTTCTTCGCAAGTGCCCTTTCCCGCTTCAGCGAGCTCGCGAGACTTCGATCGAGGTCACTGAGATCACAGCAAACCGGCCGGCTCAGTCGAAATTGGACAATTCGGAGGTTTCCGACTTTAATCCCAGCCGTGGCGAAGGCGACCGTTGGAAATGAAAGCATCGACGCGCTGATCGCCGCGGCCCAAGACGCTTTGCGCCGCGGCGATCTGTCCCAGACCATTTCCAAGTACCGCGCCGTCCTGGCCATCGATCCGGAGCACGGCCTGGCGAACTACTGGCTCGGCGTGCTCACCTTGAAAGCTTCGATGCCCAAAAAGGCGGTCTCGCTGCTGTCCATCGCGGCGGCCAAGCTCCCGGAATCGCCCGATGTTCACATCGATCTTGGATTGGCCTGGCTCGCTCTGGCCGACCGGCAGCGCGCTAAGAATTGCTTTCAAGCCGCGCGCGCAGCCGCTCCCAACTACGCCGCAGCTCAACTGACCCTGGCTAACGATTTCGAGCGCGACCGCAAACTGGCCGAAGCCGTGGAAGCCTGCCAGCGCGGGCTGGTGGTTTTTCCGCACGACGCCGATCTCCTCCGCAAGCTGGCCGATCTGCATTCACAGAGAGGCCAATGCACCGAGGCGCTCGGCGCCGGGAAAGCTTTATTGGAAGTCCGCCCCGATTGTCCGACGACGCATTTTGCGTTTGGCCAGAAATGTTACCAGGCCGGCGCGTTCGATCTCGCGGCGACCGCTTTTCAACGCGTGCTGGAGTTGCGCCCCAATTTCCTCAATGCGCTGCTCAACCTGGGCCTGGCGCTCCAGAAATTGGGCGAGCCGTCGCGCGCCTTGGAATGCTTTCAACGGGGCATCGAGATCGACCCGGCCCACAGCGGCATTTACAAATGTCTGGGCGACGCGCAGCGAGACTTGGGGAATTGGGCGCAAGCCAACGCCGCCTGGAAGAGAGCGGTCGAACTTCGTCCCGAGAACGCCGACGCCTGGCAGAATCTCGGCCTGGGCCTCGAACGCCAGGAGCGCCTGGAGGAAGCGCTGGCCTGTCACCGGCGTGTCGTCGAACTGCGCCCCAAGGACGCCACCGCGCATCGTTATCTGGGAATGATTCTCCAGGACCTGTGGCAACTCAAGGCCGCAGGCGATTGCTACGAAGAATCGCTGCGGCTCGATCCCGGCGACGCGGAATCTCATTGGCAAAAGTTCTCCCTGCTCGCGGCTCGCGGCGATTTCCCGCAGGCCTGGGAAGAACACGAATGGCGCTGGGAATTGAAGCAGCGCGCCACGCCCAAACGCGAATTCAAACAGCCGAAATGGACTGGCGATAATCTCATCGGGCGGCGGATTTTGCTCTACGCCGAGCAAGGGTTTGGCGACACCATCCAGGCCGTACGCTACGTCCCGCAGGTCAAAGCGCGCGGGGGCACCGTGTTGTTGTGGTGCCCGCCGGACCTCGTTTCCTTGCTGCGGACGCTCCCCGATGTCTCGGACGTTTTTTCCGAACTGACGGCCGAGAAGGTCTTCGATTGCCACCTCGCGCTGATGAGCTTGCCGCTCGTCTTCGAAACGACGCTGGCGTCGATTCCCAATTCCGTGCCGTATCTTCGCGCGCCGGCGGAGTCGAACTTCGTGTTGCCACGCTCCAGCACGTATTCCCTCAGTGAAGGTGCGGCGAGTGTCCTCGCGAGCCAATGGCCATCGACGAACGGCTCGGCGGGAGCCTCGCCCCACCGTCGTTCACTGAGGGATTACTCCAGCACCTCTGCCCCGCGTGTCGGCCTCGTTTGGAGCGGTTCCCGCAGCCAGCCGCACGACCGGCGGCCGGTGCCCTTCGAGAACTTGCGGCCTTTGCTTGGAATCGAAGGAGCGGAATTCTACAGCCTCCAAAAAGGAGCGGATGCGCTGAGTAATCAGACTCTTCCGGCGCCGGGCGAAATCTTCGATCTTAGCCCGCACTTGACCGATTTTAGCGCCACGGCGGCCGCGATCGAACAATTGGACCTGGTCATCACCATCGACACTGCCGTTGCGCACCTGGCCGGCGCGCTCGGCAAACCGGTCTGGGTGCTTTTGTCATTTGCGCCGGATTGGCGGTGGTTGTTGGGCCGCGAAGACAGCCCGTGGTATCCGACAATGCGGTTGTTCCGGCAAACGACGCCAGGTCGCTGGGATGACGTGATCCGCCGGGTTTGCCTGGAATTCTTGAACTGGCTGGCGTCGTATCAACGGCCTTCCGTATGGAAACCCTGGCTGACGGAAGGTCTCGCGCACCATCAAGCGGGCCGCCTGGCGGAAGCGGAAGGCTGCTACCAACGCGTTCTGGCCTTCGAACCGCGCCAGCCCGAAGCGTTGCGTTTCCTCGGCATCATTTGCCGGCAGCGCGGCGAGTTGACGCGCGCTCGCGAGTGCCTGGAGAAAGCGCTAGCGGCGCAGCCGAGCGACGCGCACGCGCACCACGACCTCGGCCTGGTGCATTTCGAGTCAGGCGATCTGGAACAAGCAGCGGCGGCGTACCGCAAGGCGATCGAGATTCTGCCGGGCTTCCCGGATGCGCACTACAATCTGGGCAACGCCTGCTACGCGCTGAAGCAACGCGAGGAAGCCGCGGCCAGTTATCGCCACGCGCTCGAACATCAACCGGACCTCGCCGAGGCGCACTATAACTTGGGCCTGCTCGATCAGGAAAAGGGCGATCTCGAATCCGCGGCGCAGCATTATCGGCGAACGATGGAATTGAATCCGTCCCACCTCGACGCTCGGCTGAATTTGGGCCTCGTGTTGAAAGAATCGGGAAAAGCCGATGACGCCGAGGCGTGTCTCCAGCAATTGCTCGCCTTCGATCCGAAGCACCCGAAGGCGCGGATCAATCTCGCGGCGCTGTGGGCCGCCCGGGACGAACTCGAAAGTGCGGACCAGACCTGCCGTGACGTAGTGCGCGAATATCCTGCGCTCGCCGAAGCGTGGTTGAACCTGGGGGTCACTCGCCAGGCGTTGGGCGATCCCTCCAACGCCATCCGTTGTTTCGGGCGCGCGCTCGAATTGCAGCCGGGTTATGCCGAGGCCGAATACAATCTGGGAATCGCGCAATTGCTCACAGGCGATTTCGCCGACGGCTGGAAGAATTACGAGGCGCGCTGGCGGACCGACATTCCCATCTTCAAGCCGCGCCGATTCGCCGCGCCTTTGTGGCAAGGAGAAGAATTGAACGGACGCCGCGTGCTGGTCCACGCCGAGCAAGGCCTGGGCGATGCGATCCAGTTTGCGCGCTACATTTCCCTGCTCGCCGAGCGCAGCGCCGAAATCATCTTCGAGTGCCCGGCGCCGCTGGTGAGATTGCTGGCCACGGTCCGGGGCGCGGCGCGAGTTATTTCGCGTGGAGAACCGTTGCCCGCAGTTGATTTTCAGATTCCTCTCCTGTCTCTGCCGCATCGGATGGGAACGATCTTCGGGAACATCCCGAATCAAGTTCCATACCTCCGCGTTCCGGATGGAACGGCGGTGAAACTGACGCAGACGGCGTCCGCCAGACTCAGAGTCGGTTTGGCCTGGGCGGGAAATCCTTTCCACGGGAAGGACCGGAGCCGGTCGATTGCGTTGGAGAAATTCTCGCCGCTCCTGGCGTTGTCCGGCGTGGCGTTCCACAGCTTGCAGGTCGGCGCGGCCAATCGGGAGTTAACCGAAGCGAAATCTGCCGGCGCTGTCATCAGCCTGGAATCGCAGTTGAATGATTTCGCGGCGACGGCGGCGGCGATCCAACAACTCGATCTGGTCCTCAGCGTCGATACTGCCGTGGCGCATCTGGCCGGAGCGTTGGGCAAACCGGTCTGGGTTCTGATTCCGTTCGCCCCCGATTGGCGCTGGTTGCTGGGACGCGAGGACAGCCCGTGGTATCCAACGATGCGGTTGTTTCGCCAGCCGCGACGAGGCGACTGGAGTTCGGTGATCGAACAGATCCACGTGTTCTTGAATGAAGCCATCGACTGATCCAGCCACGGCGCATCACAATGAGGGCATTCGGTTGGCTTCGATGGGCAACCTAGCGGAAGCGATCAAACACTTCCACGCCGCCGTCCAGATGAGGCCTCACGAACCAACCTGGCAATTCAACTACGGCCTGGCGCTTCAGCATCTCAAGCAATTGCCCAACGCCATCGCGGCCTACCGGAAGGCCGTCCAACTGAAGCCCGATTTCTTCGATGCGTGGAGCAACCTTTCGGCGGCGCTCAAAGCCGCCGGCCAGGCGAACGAAGCCGTTGCCGCAGGCCGGCACGCCGTGAAGCTGGCCCCGAATTCTGGCGGCGCTCATCTTAACCTCGGCAATGCGCTCAAAGCCGCCGGTGATTGGACCGCCGCCGAAGCCGCGTACCGGCGCGCGTTGATCTTGGAACCGAACAATCCCCGAATCCGCCTCAATCTCGCCAACACTCTGCGCGAGTTGGGCCGCTTGCCCGAAGCGATCGCGCTGTTGCGCCAGGCCGTGGAACGGAGTCCAAACTTTCCCGAAGCGCACCGCGATCTGGCTTTTGCGCTCATGCTCTCCGGAGATCTCCGGCCCGGCTGGATCGAAAACGAATGGCGCTGGCAAACGGAGGATATGATCAAGAAACGGCGGTCCTTCGAAGCCCCGGCGTGGTCGGGGGAAGATTTGCCGGGGCGCACGATTCTGGCCTATACCGAGCAAGGGTTTGGCGACGCGTTCCAATTTGTCCGCTACGTTGATCTCCTCGCGCAACGCGGCGCGCGCGTCATTCTGGAATGCCAGTTGGTTTTGAAACGTCTTTTCGAGACGGTGCGCGGCGTCAGCGAAGTCATTGCCCGCGGCGAACCGGTCCCGCGCGTCGATTTCCAAGCGCCGTTGTTGAGTTTGCCGCGCGTCTTCGAGACGACTTTGGAGACGATTCCCCGCGAAACGCCCTACATCAAAGCGCCCGCCGCGGCTTCGAACGAACTGCCGGCCTTTGGCGGTGAATCGTTCAAGGTCGGCCTGGTCTGGGCCGGGAATCCGGATCACCTCAACGATCAGAATCGTTCCATCCCATTGGCGCTGCTCCGGCCTCTTCTAAATTTAGAAGGCTTCCAATGTCCTGAGGACAGCCTTCTTCCCCACGAACGTCCCCCTCTCCCGTCCTACGGACACCCTCTCCCCCTCCGCGGGGGAGAGGGAACCGGCGAGGGGGCCGTCCAGGGGGACAATGTGCGAATTACTTCGGAGAATTCTCACCCTGAAGGCAAGGCGGACCTGCAGGTACGCCGTGCCTTCAAGGTGAGTCCCGCCTTCTACAGCCTGCAGGTGGGCGAACGGGCTTCGGAACTGAAACGCGAAAGCGGTCTGTCGCACGTCATCGATCTCAGCCCCCACTTGCGCGACTTCGCAACGACCGCGGCGGCCATCGAACGCATGGACCTGGTGGTCAGCGTCGATACTTCCGTCGCTCACCTGGCGGGCGCGCTGGGCAAACCGGTCTGGCTGCTGCTCCCCTTCGCTCCGGACTGGCGCTGGATGCTCGGCCGCGACGACAGCCCGTGGTATCCGACGATGCGCCTGTTCCGGCAAAACCAAATCGGTGATTGGACCACGGTGGTTGTGCGACTATGTGCGGAGTTGGGCACGGTCCGCCATCACCGCGATCACCCACATTGACGGAGTCAAGCACTGCGGCTCGCCGCACGGTCTTCAGCCTGCTGAGCTAGTCCCGCAACAAGCCAGGTCTCCGGTTTCAAACGCGGCAGGCATCAGGTTTGACCAAGCGCCATCAGCAGATTGCTGATTTCCTCATCGATGTCTCTGGGATCGGCGACGGTCCGGCCAACTTCAATTCTCAGCAACTGTCCCAGCCGCTTTCGCAGCCGATGCACGGCCACGCGCACCGTTCCCTCACTCAGACCCAGGCGCGCGGCGGATTCGTCATATTTCCCGGCTTTGGGTTCGCCGGATAAATAAACCTGCAACACTTCGAACTGCGCGCCTTTGCCTTCGTCCTGGCATTCGGCCTTTAACTGGGCATGCACTTTCTCCAAGAGCGTTAGCGCCCAGCGCCGCTCGAAAATTTTCTCCGGTGTCAAATCATGCGCGGGCGCCAATCGATAGCGGTCTTCAGCCGTCGTGTCATCAAGGGAGAACGTAAACGCTTTGCCGCCGCGCTTCTCGGCTCGTTGCCGATCCCATTCGTTGTTTAAGAAATTCTGCAACGAGCGGAGCAGGAATGACCGGAATTTTCCCCTGGCCGGGTCCGCGGCTTTGAGCACGCTCTTTTCCAAGAGCCGCGCGAAAAAATCCTGGGTCAAATCCTGGGCTTCATGGGGTGCGAATCCTTTCCGCCGTACGAACGCGTAGAGCGGGTACCAGTAATCCTGGCAAAGCCGGGCCAAGGCTTCCGCGGCCTCCGGCGAATCGCTGCCCGCCGCCGTCAACACCACACTCCAGTGCGTGGGCGCAAACTGCGCGGCCTGACGCATGCCGGTGGCGAAATTAGATCGCGCTGGCGAATGCTCCGAAGCAAGATTCGTATCCGAGTTCATGCGTTGCGCGTTTGGAACGCGGGTTGGGGCGAAGCCCCAGGGTGTGTATCGCGGTCCTCAATTTCAATCCGTCCGTCAGGTGGAAGAGCCGGGCTGTCGCGGCAGCGCTTGGACTGCGTGCGCTTCAGCGCTGCTCTGTCGCACGGTCGAAACGCAGCGGCCAAAGCGCGCGGATAGTCCTGCGGACCTATCCGTGCTCGGTTGCTCCAATGTTTGAGTGCGAGCATGTCACCGAGCCTTGGGATGAATTTTGCCGAAGTGAATCAGCAGGCAGCCAGCAGCGATGCCGGCGAGGGTGCCCGCAAGCATGTTGGCCGCCATATCGAAACCAGCCCCGATCAAATATGCCAGGAACGGACAAATGCTCGAAAGTGCCGGAAAAAAGAGCAGCACCCAAAAGAACTCCTGCCTCTTGCCGGTCGTGGCGCGAAGGGCAACGATCACCGGAGGGAAAAGCGCGCTTTGCACGCTAAAGATCGCAAAGGCAGGAACCCAGTCGTAATTCAGGCGCCAGATCAACCAGACCAGCATCAACCAGCCGGTCACCACCGCCGACGAGGTCCACTTCAAGGCCTTGGCGTCCCACTGCAAGAATTCTCCCAGGCGGAGCGGCGGCAATTTCTCCGCCGGTTCCGCCGCCCGGATTTTGACGGTCTTCACGAGGACGAACCCATCCAGCAAGCCAACCAGTGCCGCGAACAGGACAAATCCCTTGGGCGGTGTCACCTCCCAGATCAGGCACCCCGCTCCAACGAACAAGACCGCGAAGAACATCAACACGGGCCCGGACACTTTGGCCACCTTCCGTCGCGCATAGATCCACGAAGCGATCGCAACGTGAAAGGCGATCCAGATGAAAACGATTCGCGCTCCCAATTCTTCATAGGGATTGTTCAGGTATTCCCGCCAAAACGGAACCGTGAAATGCGCGATGGCCAGGAAAATGAGCAGAACGAGAATATTCGCCGCCAGAAACGCCCCGCTGTGATAGTGGATGGGTTGTCGGGGCGACCAAGCCGAAGGATTCAGTCGAAGATGGGGATCGGACCCCGTCTCGGTCGCTCCCGCCGGCCTCCCGCCGGCTGGTTTGGCAGGGTTGCAGTCAGAACCAAATGGTGCGGTTACACGCCGCGCAAAGGTTTTCGGCGGGAGGCCGAAAACTTCGCAACCCGGCGCGGACGCTTCGCCCCGTTTTCAGGTATTTCGGTGTCCCGCCGACAACCGTCAGTTGGCGTACAGGCGCACCGTTTGGTTTCGCCCCGGGCCGCTCTGGGAATGACAGTGACACGGAGCGCGGCACGACAGCACCAACCTGTGGAGCGCCCGATCAGAAACTCCGTAGCCAGGCTTTGAGTTCGTCGTGCGTCATCACGTCGTAGGCAGTCAGCAATCCTTTCTCGGCCAAAAACACGATCCGAAATTGCAGCCCGGCGCGGCACTCAAACAGGTCTTTGCGCAAGCGCCGGATGCCCAGACCGGAATGCCGGTGCGGATTTCCGAACCCGCCGGCCAGCGGGCGCAACGATTCCGCAATCTGTTCCAGATCGGCCGCGCTCATCTTCCCGATCCGCCGCTGTAAGCGCGGATGGAGTTCGATCCTCACACTTTGCCCGTGAACGGCTTGGATTCACCGGCGCGTCGGGCCGCGTGCACGTCGGCCTTAACCCGCCGATACGCGCGTTCGGCCTGTTTCTCGGCCACGCCGTACTCTTGCAGCACGTAATCTTCGGAGTGGACCTGGACCGGCCGCAACGCCACGACCCTGCCCTCCACCAGGAAACCAACGTCTTCACCCTGCAGCGCGCGTTTCAGCCATGCGCCCAGGTTCTGCCGCCCCTCAGTTACGGATAGCGTTTTCATATCGACAGCATAAAGTCTTGGGCTCTCCCGTCAACTGGCCATTCTTGCGCGTCTTGCGCGGACGTGTACCGCGCGAGTTTGAAATGCGATCGCGCGGCGACACCTCCGGCAGCGGCCGTTCGTGGAAGTCGTCCATCAACCGCTAGCCACAGGCACATAAAAGGCAATGGTGGCAAAAATGAACGCGAGGCTCATCTTTGCCTCGCGGGAATCACCCACGAGATTCGTCCCCGAAATAACGCACCGAGGAAGAAAGGGACTCCCGGGCTTCGTCGGGTCCAGCGGACGAATTCGCGACGGTCTCACTGGTGTCCAGGTCCAAGGCGACCAGCGCCAGGCAGGACGGGCAAAGCCCGCGCAACGTTTTCAGAGTCAGCACGGCGCCACACTTGGAGCACTGGCGTCGTGGAAGGGGTTCATTTGCAGGTCTCATGGTACCCTTCTTCACGTAGAAACCCGGCGACGATTACAGACTTTTTGGTTTTTCAGGGGCCGCAACCCCGCAATGCTGACATCAGCTGAATCCATAAGATGAGAGCCGCTACGCATCGTGCTCGCATTGTTTTCTCTTGTCGCTATGGCGGCGCAGAGCACCGCCCTACCGGCGATGGGCCAAGGGTCATAGGCACGCCTTGGAGACCGTGGAAGCTCTCCGATCGCAATCAGCACGACCCTCTCAAACCTCGAATGGTCCGTCGTGAAGTTTGAGGTCGGGCGGGGTCAAGGGCGGGGATGGTGCGAGCTTTGCATCCTGGAGGCGCGACGGAGGACGAGCCGGGGCTTCCTTGACGGGCGCGGACTCGATGACTTCCGCAAGGGTCTCGAGCAGTTTCTCCAAGGCGAAAGGCTTCTTGAGGAACGGGATTTTCTTCTTCAACATTTCCGGCAGATTCACCTCTTCGTTCAGTCCGCTCACCGCGACGATCTTCACTTTCGAGTCGATCTGGAACAGGGCCCGGATCATTTTCGCGCCGTCCATGTAAGGCATCGACATGTCGGTGACGATCACGGAAATCTCATTCCGATGCTGGGTGAAGAGCGCGAAACCTTCGGTGCCGTCGCACGCCGTCAGAACCTGATAACCATTCTTCTTCAGCGTCGAAGCCGTGATGTCGCGGATGACGCGTTCGTCATCGACCACGAGCACGACGCGGCCGTTGCCGGAGGGCAGGATGAGCGAAGGCTCGGGCGCCGCGGCCGGCGAGGCGGTCTCGATGGTGGGAAGATAAATCGTGAATCGGCTGCCTTTGCCCAGCTTGCTGCTCACGTCCAGGAAACCGCCGTGGCGCTTCACGATGCCCAGGACTGTGGACAAGCCCAGCCCCGTGCCTTTGCCGGCTTCTTTCGTGGTGAAGAACGGATCGAAAATCCGCTCGATCACGTCTTCGGGAATGCCGACGCCATTGTCCGAAATGCGCAGCGACACATATTCTCCGGGCGCGGCGGGGGGATGCCGGCTTACGAAGCCCGTGTCGAGCACGATATTGGCCGCTTCGATCTGGAGGATGCCGCCGTTGGGCATGGCGTCGCGCGCGTTGACGCACAGGTTCATGATCGCCTGGTAAAGCTGTGTCTTGCTGCCCAGCACCGGGCGGAGGTCTTTGCCGAACCGCGTCACAATCTGGATCGAGCGCGGAAACGTGTCCTTCGCGACTTTCTGGAATTCGTGGAGCAGTTGTTTGACGTCGAGCGGCGCGCGCTCCGATTCGGTGCCGCGCGCGTAGGAAAGGATCTGGTGAACCAACGCGCCGCCCCGGCGGGCGCTGACCTCGATCGAACGCAGCAATTCGGCCTGGCCCTCGTCCTTGATGTCGTTGAGCAGGTTTTGCGACGCCATCAGAATCGGCGCCAGAACGTTATTGAGGTCGTGCGCAATGCCGCTGGCGAGCAGGCCCACGGTTTCCAGGCGCTGCATGCGGAGGAATTGCCGTTCCAGCTCTTTTTGCTCGGTGACGTCCGTGTTGACGATGAGAATTTCGTCTTTGCCTTCGAGATTGCGGCCCAGCGTCCAGCGCGTCTGCACGAAGATTGTCCGGCCCATGCTGGTCATGTGATTTTCCTCGGCCAGGTATTCCCGTTTGGCGATGGTTGCGGCCAGGTTGGCTGAGAAATGGTTCGACTCCGGCGGATAGAACAATTTGGATAAGAGCTTGCCGTTGGCGGTCTCGGAGGACCAGCCATAGATGCGGGTTGAGCCCTGGTTCCAGGCAACGACGCGCCCATCGAGATTGCAGACGATGACGGCGTCGGAGGTCATGTCGAGCAAGCCTTCTTGAGTGTGGAAATGATCCTCAACGTGGCGGCGGGCGCTGACTTCGGTTTGCAGAGATTGGCTCAGGCGGGAGACTTCCGAAGTCAGTTCGGTGACTTTCTCGACCAGACGGTCGCACTCGCCTCGGAGTTCAGCTTCGTTTTGCATCGGTTTGCGGCTTGGGTCTTGGGCAACGATTCAAATGTTTACCAGGAGAAGATCGGACATGACAAATGGCCCGGGTTCACACGATATTTCGTGACTAATTCACTGATGCTCTTGTACACCAAAACCACCGTGGGGCAAATCCGAATTCAGGAATGAAACCCCGAAGCGCGCCGGCCTTTCTCCTTTGCGCCGTGGCCTGGGCTTGGTTGAACGCTGGTCGCGGCTGTCGTGCCGAATCCGCTTCGCTGGTTTCGGAGCCTGCGGCGTTGGCTCCGAACGCCGCCTTCCGCCTTCCCATGAACTTGCCAGGGCGAGCCTGTCCCCAGCGAGCCGAGTCGGACGTGTTCCACGCACGTCGAGCGGCTCGCCAGGAAGGACTCGCCCTACCGGGTTCATGGGCCGAGTGCAGGTCCGAAAGGAACAGGCAGCTTCCCATGAATCGTAATCCTAATCTTACTCTTACTCGAAAAGCGCTTATCTCCGAACGATTAGGATTAAGATTAGGAGCAGGAGAACTCCACAAGCCTAATTCAATCGCAGTGGGAACAGGGGCTGGGTTCAGCAGTTCGGTGCGCGATGCTTTTTCGGAGAATTCTCTCCCCAGCCTACTCATCCATTACCAAGCTATCGGAACAAACGACGCCCGATCTGCCGTGCCCGAAAGTCCGGCTGTGCAAGCTGCACCTTTGGTTCCCACAAATCCCCCGCCCGCAACGGCTCCCGCGTCGAACTCCGTCTTCCGTCCGCGTCCGCTGCTTGTGCGCGGCCTGGCCAATTCCACCTTGCGGCCTCCGCGCAGCGGGTATGAAGCGCAACTGGCCTTGGCGCGGCGCGGCATTTCGCCCGGATGCATCGACGGCGCCGTCGGCTCGCAAACTCGCGCGGCGTTGCGAGCGTTTCAAGAATGCGAACGCCTTCCGGTCACCGGCCAACTCGATGCTCCGACCAAAACCCGTCTTCTCCTGAGCGATCCGACCGAACGAACTTATGTCGTGACGAGCAACGATCTGGCGCGGTTGCAGCCTGTGGGCGAAACGTGGCTGGCGAAATCGATGCAAGCTCGTCTCGATTACGAAACCATCCTCGAATTGGTCGCGGAGAAAGGCCAGGCGCATCCAAACCAGATTCGGTTGCTCAATCCCTCCATCAACTGGACCAACGTGGCCGCCGGCACACCTGTCCTCATCCCGAATGTCGAGCCGCCTCCCGTGCCCGCCAAAGCGGCCTGGGTACGGATTCGGCTGGCGGACCGCACGCTCCAGGCGTTCGGCGAGGACCACACTTTGCTGGGGCATTTCCCGTGCAGCATTGCCCGCCGGATCGAGAAACGTCCGCAGGGAGATCTGTTCGTCGAGAAGGTCGCTTCTTATCCGACGTATCGCTTCGATCCGGATATTTTTCCTGAGTCGGAGGAAGGACGGCGGTTGGGGCGCGTTCTCTTGATCCCGCCCGGCCCGAACAACCCGGTGGGCACCGCCTGGATCGGCTTGAATCGCCCCGGCTACGGAATCCACGGCACCCCGCGGCCGGAACAGGTTGGCCGCACCGAGTCGCACGGCTGCTTTCGCCTGGCGAACTGGAATGCGGATTATCTTGCCCTACTCGTAAGGGTGGGAACGCGCGTCCGCGTTGAGCCGTAAACCGGGCATTTCAGATTGCGGATTGCGGATTGCGGATTGCGGATTGCGGACGTCGGATGGGCGATTGGCGATTGGCGATTGGCGATTGGTTCTGGGGCGGAGACGGGGACAGGTTTGAACGGCTGCCTTTGAGCCAGAAGCTCACCCAGCCCAGAGTCACTGGCCCTTACGTTTTACGTTTTACGTTTTACGCATCACGCGTCACGAACGACGCCCGAACGCAGGTGCGATTAAAGCTGTCGGTCAACGAAGCCTTCTCCCTCTCTGCCCGCAGGAAGGAGAGGGCGGGGGAGAGGAGGTCCGCTGGCTCGGGTCTCAGGTTTCCAACCCCCCCCTCTCTCCAACTCTCTCCCCACTCGTTCCTCGCGGGCAGAGAGGGAAGTCAATCGGAGTCGTTGACCGACGCTTTTAATCGCACCCCGAACACTCCGACAATTTGCATCTCCCGCGACCTCGTGTAATTTCCCGCATGTCAACGATGCAATTCGATCTGACCGGAGAATGGATCGGCCATTACCGCGGCCACTACGACGAGGTGGTCAAGATCACCCAAAGCGGACGACGCGTTGAAGCGGTGAAGATTACCGGGGACGATTATGTGCCTGCCGGCGAGATCACCTGGCGTGCTGACTTGGGGACCGGGTTGGGTGAAGGCCAGATAGCAGAGGAAGGTTTTAGAAACCCTCGCTTCATTCCCGGCCAACTCAAGGTCGTAAACCGTGATCGAATCGTGTTCCACTGGATGAATTCAGGGCACGTCGAATACCGGCGCGACGAGTAGCCGCCTCGTTGGCACTACAAGGAGAATCTCGGTCAGAGGGAGAGGACCACGATGTCGATCCGTCGGCGCCGTCGAAGATGCAGAGTTGTGAGTTGTGCTGCATGCTTGACTGCGGCATAAGTAATGCTAGTTTTTCACCGTTCGCGTGGACAGGCTCAGAGTGCATTGAAATCTATGTCTTACCTCTGTGTTTCCCGGTGGTTATTGCCAGTTTTGGCAGGCAGTTTCGTCCTTCTCCCCGTTTTGGCCGAGGATCCTTCCCCACCCAGGATCGCCAGTATTGGAATTAAGAACGCGCAACAGGTTCTGCGTTTTTCTCCATACCCCGCGGCCCAGGAATTCAAGATCTTGCGCGCCGACGCGCTTGGGCTTCCCTTTTCAGTGGATGCAACCGGCGTCCTAACTGGTTACGAATGGAAATCACCCCTTCGCGCAGGGACTCCACAGGGGTTTTACCGCGTCGAGGTCACACCGATCAGCGATGAATCCCTGGCCGCGGCGACGGTCTTGAACCGGACCGCCTATGGCCCCACGCCCGACGAGCTGGAGCGCATCCGCACCATCGGCGTCCAGGCTTACATCGATGAGCAACTGTCCCCGGAACACATCCAGGAAGACCTGGACATCAACAAGGTCGTCATCCCGTCGGACTGGCAGTATGTCACGGCGAGCAGCACGGCGAGTTCCAGCCAGCTCTACATTTACCTCAACTCTCTAGGGGAAGGTTACATCGACGACATTCAACTCGTAGCCGGGAACGTGGCCGGTACCGGGCCAAACCTGCTCCGGAATGGGGATTTCGAAATGCCGCTCACCACAAAGGATTGGAAAGTGGCTTCCAATCACGCACGCTCCGTGATTTCAACCGATGTCAAGCGTTCCGGGCGCAGCAGTTTGCGCCTGGTGACAACCGCGCCGGGATCAACGGACACATCAGCCATCGTGCAGACGATTACGCCTGCACTCGCCCCTTCGCCGCAGAGGTACACCTTGAGCTTTTGGTACTTGCACACAACCAACGCCCTCAGCCGGGTGACGGTGAGGTTGTCCGGCAGCCAACCGAGCGGGTCATCGCCCATGTTGCCACCCATCACGACTTTGACTTATGGCATCGCCTCCCTCGCGGACCTCTCGACCTGGCACATTCTGCACGCGGTCCAGTCCAAACGCCAGTTGCTCGAAGTTCTGACCCAGTTCGTTGATAACCATTTCGTCACTTACCAGGACAAATCCCAGGACTACCTCGCCGGCAAAGTGCCTTCCGGGGCCGACGCCGCTTTCGCGACCGACCTCGAATATCGGGAGTTGAAGAAATGGCGCGAGGTGCTGATGAACCCAAACGGCACGTTTTACGACCTCCTCAAGATCAGCACGGAAAGCCCGGCCATGGTGATTTACCTCGACACGGTCGCGAGCAAGAAAGGCGCGGCGAACGAGAATTACGCCCGCGAGTTGATGGAACTCTTCACGATGGGCGTCGATAATGGCTACGATCAAAAGGACATCGAGGAAATGAGCCGGGCCTGGACGGGCTGGCGGGTGGACAAACTCCCGGTTGGCCAGGAAAACAATCCCTTCGCGACGCCGATCCCGACCGCCAGTCGGAACACGACTCCCGGCACCTGGACCTTGCGGTTCAATTCCAGCGCGAGCGAACATGACGCGACGGCCAAGACGATTTTCCCGGGCAAGACGATCGATGCTCGTTTCGGCCCGCCGCACGCTGGCAAATCTTACGAACTCAGGCTCCCTGCCCGCACCGGCACCGCGGGGATGCAAGACGGCTACGACATCATTTCGCACCTGGCGGATTTGCCTTACACGCAGGAATACATCAGCGTCAAACTCTGCCGCTACTTCATTCACGAGAACTTCGTCCATGGCGTTTATGATTACACTCAACCAAATTCGAGCGCCGAAGCCGCATTGATCCGCGATTGCATGAAGGCCTGGGACACGCCCGCGGCAGATGGGCGGAAGGGCAACCTTCGCAGCGTGCTGAAGGTGATCTTTAACTCCTCGACGTTCCGGCAACATGCGGCCTCGCAGCAGAAAGTGCGAAACCCGCTCGAATTCACAGTCGCCTCCGTGCGAGCCTTGCGTGCCGCCAGGCCAACCGGAGGGTTCACTTCGGACTGCACGGGCGCCGACTTGAATAACAAGATGATCACGCTCGGCATGCGGCTTTTCAACCGGGAAGAGCCCGACGGCTGGTCCGAGTTCGGCCAGGACTGGATCAATTCATCCTCGTTGATCGAACGAATGCGCTTCGTTCAGGAGCGGCTTCGCACGGCATCGGTTGCGGATCCCGTCGGGCTTTTGAAATTGAAACTTCCCTCGACCCAATGGCGGGACGCGGGCTTAGTGACGGATTACTTCCTGAGCATACTTTTCCCGGCTGAAGGCAAGGCCAATCTTACTCTAGACCGGGCCACGGCCTTGACCTTCTTGAACACGGCGGACAACGGAACCACTCCGTCGCTGTTCAACGCCTTGGACCCGAACTCCTCCACGTATGGGACGCGCGTGAGGGGGATGGTCGCTTATTTGATGGGACTGCCTCGATTCCAAGAACAATAGTGGAACGTAACCCATTGAGCCACGGATGAATCACGGATTAGACACTCGCTGGCGGGCCCTCTCTATCGCGTTTGAGAGCTGGCCGAACGGATCGTTGCAATTGCTTCAGTTCCTCCTGCGATTGCTGCCCAGGGTTTGGCCGACGCCGCAACCCTGTCTGATTCGTGGCATCCGCGGCTTACGGAATCACGAAATGCCGGAGTATCGAAGTGTCGGAGTATCGGAGTATCGGCGTGCCGGGGCGCCAGTGATGCACCGATACCCCGATACGCTGACACCCCAATACAGAATTTGGCGATCCGTGGCTATACAAGATCTATGAACATCCTGACCCGCCGAACCTTCCTCGAACGCAGCCTTCAAGTCGCCTTGGGCGCGACGGCGAGCGCGTTCCTCAACGTCCCTTCGTTCATGCAGCGCGCCCTGGCCCAGGGCACCATCCCGCAGCGGAACAAGAAAATCCTGTTCGTCTTCCTCCGGGGAGGCAACGACGGCTTGAATACCATTATCCCGTGGGGAGACAGCGCCTACAACCAGACGACGCGCCCGTCGCTCTACATCCCTCCGCCCGATCCGCTCACGAGCGTTTCCGGACGCATCCCGACCACGACTGACCAGACGCGCACGGTCGATCTCGGAAATGGCTTCGCTGGAATCCATCCCGGTTTGGCCGGACTGGCGCCGGTCTTCAATGACGGGCAGGTCGCCTTGATCCATCGCGTCGGTTACCCGAAGCAATCGCGCTCGCACTTCGATTCGCAGCGCTACTGGGAAAACGGCATGCCCAGCAAAAACCTCACGAGCAGCGGCATCTTCTATCGGGCGATCGCCAACACCGGGCTTGCAGTCGGGCGCAAGTTCCCGGCGATTTCGCTGGAGAGCAGCAATCCTTTGCTGCTGCGCGGTCCCGCGCCGTTGACGACGAATCTGGCGGATCCGAATCGTTACGACATGTACGGCATTACCGGGACGGCCGCGGAAAAGCAGAAGCTGCTCACGCTCATCACGGCGGAATATCGCATCCCGTATCCGGAGAAAGACAACCGCGAACTTCTGTTTCAAACCGGCGTCGGACTGAAGGACGCCATCGACTTGATCAAGACCATCGGCCTGACGGCGAACAATTTCTTCGACACCAACGGCACGACCCATTTGTTCCCCATCGACGCCGCGTCCAATCAGAAGGGATTCACGAGCAGTTCCTACGGCTATTTCAAGAACATCAAGACGGCCGCGCAGGTCCTTTCGAGCACCGACGCGATCATCGCGGGAACCAGCCTCGGCGGATTCGACACGCACAACAACCAGGGCGCGCTGACCGGCGGCCATTCCGACCGGATGAAATGGCTCGGCTGGACGATGTACGCGTTGCGGAAGTATTTCACGGCTGTGAACCCCACGCTCTGGGACGACACCCTCGTGGTCACGCTTTCGGAATTCGGGCGGACGACGAAGGAGAATGGCAATCAAGGGACCGATCACGCCGAGGCGGGTGTCATGTTCGTCGCGGGCGGCAAGGTCAAAGGCGGCGTGTATCAGTGCAGCAACGACTCGTGGACGGTTGGAACCTCAGGCTCCATGTTCCAGGTGAACCAACGCTACTTGAAACGAAGCGTCGATTACCGATCCGTGCTCGGTGAAATCATCCGCGACCATCTGGGCGCAACGCCCGCGCAGCTCGCCACGGTCATTCCGGGTTACGCCGACGCCCGCGAAAGCCTGCAAAACGGCGGCGTCACGCTGGATGGCACGCGCATTGTCGGAGAGCTGGGGATTGTTTGATAATACTCAGAGCCGGTCTGAAAATGGGTGGAACGGGCTACCAGCCCGTTTTTGGCGGCAACCTGCCGCCGAACATTGCGGCAGGCTGGTAGCCTGCCGTAACAGGCCAGTGGCCTGTTCCACCCAAAAGCCATTTTCAAAACGCGTGCTCAGACGAATTTGCCCGGATTCAGAATTCTCTTGGGATCGACGGCCCGCTTGACCGCCTCGTGCAGCCGCTGCACCTCCCGTGAAACTGCGAGCGGCCACCACGGCTTCTTGGCCAGACCAATGCCGTGTTCGCCGGTGATCACGCCTCCCAACGCCAGGACGCCGCGAAACAATTCGTCCAGCGCCGCATCGGCCCGCGGCCGCGCGTTCGGTTGGGTCGTGTCCACCATGATGTTGACGTGAATGTTTCCATCTCCGGCGTGGCCGAAACACGCGACCGGGAACCCGTGCTTCTTCCGGAGATGCACGGCCAGTTGGAATAATTCCTCCAATCGCCCGCGCGGCACCACGACGTCCTGGTTGAGTTTGGTCAGCCCCGTGTCGCGCAACGAGTAGGAGAATTCGCGGCGCAACTGCCAGATCCTTTCGCATTGCTGACTGCCCAGAGCTCGCCGCACGAAGAGCGGGTTCAGCGATTGCGCGATCCGTTCCATTTGCCTGGCTTCAGCCCGGACGGAGCGTTCCTGCCCATCCAATTCGACGATGAGGTGCGCCCGGCATCCGGAGAGCAGCCGGCTGCCCGTCCGTTTTTCGGCGGCGGCCAGCGTAAAGGCGTCGGCAAGTTCGAGCGCGGAAGGCAGAAAGCCGCTCGCAAAGATCGCGTCGAGGGTCCGGACGGCTGCGCGCATCGAGGCAAAGCCAATCGACAGACACGCCCGAAATGGAGGCAGCGGAAGCAGCTTCAACGTGGCTTCCGTGACGATGCCGAGCAAGCCTTCCGAGCCGACAAACAAACGCGCCAGATCGAACCCGGTTTTGTTTTTGTGCGTGCGCCCGCCCAGCCGAACGATGGCGCCATCGGCCAGGACCACTTCGACGCCCAGGACGTACTCGCGGGTGACGCCGTATTTGAGGCAACGCGGGCCGCCGGCGTTGGTCGCGATGTTGCCGCCGATGGTGCAGTCCGCCCGGCTCGCGGGATCCGGAGGATAGTAAAGGCCCAGTTTCTCGACAGCTTCCTGGAGCGTCTGAGTGATCACGCCCGGCTGAACGACGGCGACGAAATCTCTCGGATTGATTTCCTTGATGCGGCTCATCCGCGCGAGCGAGAGAGCAATTCCCCCCTGGCTGGGCACGCAACCGCCCACGTAACCATGCCCAGCGCCGCGGGCGGTCACAGGAATCGAGTGCTGTGAAGCAAAGCGAAGGAGCGTCGCAATGGTCTTCGCAGAACGCGGAAACGCGACCGCTTCGGGCAAGTGCGACGCAAACCACTTGTCGCCGGCGTGCGCTTCCAGAGCCGCCAAATCCATCCGGAATTCTCCCGGCGGCAGGCGTTTTCTCAGTTGGTCCAGAAGGACCCGCTTAGTGGTCATGGACATATTTATGCCCATGACCACTTAGTTGATTTCATCCTGAGTGGGAGGACCTGCGGTCACGAGCGACCGGGCGTCCTCAGCCTGGTCATCGGGCACTTGAACGAGGATGCCGCCGGTGGCCATGGAAGACGGGTCCAGGCCCATGGAAGCGAGTTCATGAGCGACCTCGGCCTGGTAACCCGCGACTTCAAGGCGCGAGCGAACGAGCTGCGCTTCCGCCGGGTTGAAGGTTTTGAATACGGTGACGAGCTGCATAGCTCAAGATGGAACGGGCCCGGGCAAAGTTCAAGCGTTAGGTGTTTTCGCCAAAGGCATCCGATGTGATGCTTCTAGTCGGACATAATCCAAGTCTGATCTGTGGCGCAACGGCAGTTGATCCTTGGCGGATGGGGGCAGTCCGCGTTCCACCATATCAAGTCAGGTCGAACCAGACCCTTCATCCCGGCGAGGAAAGCAGCGTGCTCCAACTCCAGGTTCAAGCGGGACAAACCATTGGAGACCTTAAGGTGTTAGTGCATTCTGCCACAATTCGGAACCCATAAGATTGGAGCGTCTCCTTGTCAGTTGCGGATTTTAAGGGCGGGCGGCGGATTGCGGCGCGACATGAGCATTCATTGCTATTCGAATAGCATCGACCTTGATCTGCCGGTTTCATCGCCATTGTCCGGTGAGAGTAAACGCCGCCCAAAAATACGGATTGGAAAAATCTTTGGAGCGCAAGAG
>VHCZ01000017.1 GCA_016871535.1 Verrucomicrobiota bacterium | reverse complement strand
TTGCCTGGGGCTGCGTTGCTCCTCGGTCACAGCCCCACTGGCGGGGGATGCTCGCTCGTCGCGCCTTGCCCCAGGCCAAATTGGGCGCAACGAACGTGAGCGTATTTACGAAACGGACCACTTAGGCACTTCAGCCGAGGACTCGACGCCCGTGCTCGCCGGATCCGAGCCGGTCCTAACGGATGCGCCGGTCTTCGGGCAACCTGAACACTTCCGACGCGTGCCCTACTTCGGCGACTACGAACTGCTCGAGGAGATCGCGCGCGGCGGCATGGGCGTCGTGTTCCGGGCGCGGCAGGTCAGCCTGAATCGCACCGTGGCGGTGAAGATGATCTTGGCGGCGCAGTTCGCGAGCAAGGACGCCATCCTCCGCTTCCAGGCCGAGGCGCGAGCCGCGGCCCGCTTGCAGCATCCGCACATCGTAGGGATCCACGAAGTCGGCGAACACGAGGGCTTTCACTACTTCTCGATGGACTACGTTGAGGGGAAGAATCTTGGCCAGACGCTCCGCGAGACACCGGTTTCGCCGCGGCGCGCGGCCGAATGGGTGAAAACCATCGCCGAGACCATCCACTACGCGCACGAGCAAGGGATCCTGCATCGCGACCTCAAACCGTCGAACATCCTGATCGATCCCGCTGGCATGCCCCACGTGACGGACTTCGGCCTCGCGAAACAAATCGAGGCACAGTCGGATATCACCGTGTCGGGTCAGGTTCTTGGCTCGCCCAACTACATGCCCCCCGAACAAGCCGGCGTGCGGCGCGGACAAGTGGGCCGAGCCAGCGATGTCTATTCGCTCGGCGCGATGCTCTATCACTTGCTCGCGGGAACCCCGCCGTTCGTCGGCGAGAACGCTGCCGCGACCATGGCCGCCGTCCTGCATCTGGAAGTGGTCGCACCGCGGCTGTTGAACCCAAACGCGCCGCCCGACCTCGAAACCATTTGCCTGAAGTGCCTGGAGAAGGAGCCGCGCCGTCGCTACCAAACGGCGCAAGAATTGGCGGATGAACTGGGGCGTTTCCTCCGCGACGAGCCCATCCTCGCGCGCCCAATCGGTCGCGTCGAGAAAGCCCAGCGCTGGTGTCGGCGCAAGCCGGTGATTGCCAGCCTGACGGCGGGGCTGATGCTGATGTTCCTGCTGGGTCTGACCGGCATCGTGACGCAACTGCGCCGGGTCGAAACCAAGAACCAGGAAAACCTCCGGCAAGTCGCCCGGCTCGACGTGCTGACTGGTGTCCAGCTCATGCAGGCGGGCGATTATTTCAAATCGCTGCTCTGGTTCGCCGAAGCGCTCGCCTTGGATCGCTTCGCGCCGGAGAGAGAATCCCCGGAAAACATTCGCTCATTGAAAACCCTGAACCACCCCTCACCTGTCCTAAGGGCACCCTCTCCCCTCCGAGGGGAGAGGGATGGGGTGAGGGGTCCGTCTCCAGGTTCGTGGGGAGAAGCCATCCATCAAATGCGCATCGCTGCTGTGCTCGAGCAATGCCCGAGACTGGTCCAAATCATCTCGCATGACGGACAGCCCATCGCTTCCGCGTGCTTCAGCCCGATAGACAACCGGCTCGCCACCGTGGGCGCAGACCGCACCGTGCGCGTATGGGGGATTCCGGACGGCCAACCCCTGGTGAAGACGCCGCCGTTGGCTGCGTTCCCGCGTTCCGTCGCGTTCAGTCCCAACGCGGCGCGGCTGCTGGTCCTTCTGCTAGACAACACCGCCCGGCTGCTCGATCCGGCAACCGGTCAGGAGATTTGCGCGCCGCTGCCGCACCGGTCCGAAGGCGCCTGGAATGCACTGTTCGCTCCCGTCTTCGATCCCACGGGAACGACATTGCTGACGCAGCCGAAGGACAAGGAGCTCCAAATCTGGGACGCACCGAGCGGCCAGCCAATCGGTCCGCGCCTGGTCCACACCAACCAAATCGAGCGCGCGCAATTCAGCGCGGACGGCTCGCGGCTCTTCACGCGCGCGCAAGGCAATTTTGCGTGGGACACTCAGACCGGCAAGTCAGTGCCTTTTCCAGCTTATGGACCCGACGCAAACGAGAACTTCTTCGTCAGCCCGTACTCCAACGTGGCAGTAATCGGCGGGCGGATTTGGAATTGGGCCACCAACCAGCCTCGTAGCAGCCGACGTGAGGAGGCTCAACCTTCGAAATCCGAAATTGAAATGGCGCCAGTGGGCGAGCCCTTGATGGACCCGAGGCTTCTTATGTCGGCCGCGTTCAGTCCCGCGGGGGATCGACTTATCATCTGCGGCCGTGATCGCACGGCGCGGATTTGGGACGCTGCGACCGCCAATCCGCTGACTCCGCCTATCCCGCACGATCAGATCGTCCAGTACGCCATGTTTAGCCCCGACGGACGGCGTGTGCTCACGTTCTCGCAGGACAATCTCCGGCGCGTGTGGGATGCGGACACCGGCCAGCCCCTCACGCCGCCGATCAGTTTCGTGATGGGCGGGGGCGTGAGCGCGTTCAGCGGCAGCGGACGTTACTTCCTCACAAGGCATCCGGAGTTCCTGGTCTATGTCTGGGACCTGCACCGCGAGGCCGGGCCGCCCGTTCCGCTGAAGCCGCTTCAGACCGCGGCCATCAACGAAGTGGGGGCGCGCAGCGAGGTGTCGCTCTCAAGAGAAATGAACAACCTCATTCGTGTGCGCAGCCTTCTTAGCGGACTGGACATCCCGCTGCACCCGATCAGCATGAAGCTTGTGCCGATGCAAGCCTGGCTCGACGAGACAAGCCGTTTTGTGATTCTCGAAGGGGAGATGGCCAAGGCGCAAGTCTGGGACGCGGCGTCCGGCATGCCCGTCACCCCGCTCGTGCAAGGCCGATACACCCTGGACGAGAGAGCCTACAAGACCGTGAAGCTGCCGTCCTCCGGTTTGACCGCGCGTGAGGCCGTGGACTTGGCTCAGCTCCTTTCGGGCAGTCGCCTAGACAGCACCGGCGGTTGGACGCCGTTAAAGCTGGAGGAGATCACGGCGGCCTGGGAGCGCTTGACACAAAAATCCGAAATCCGAAGTCCGAAATCCAAACGTGGTACGAACAAGAGGCCGAGGCGGCGGCGGGCGCCTTGGATTGGTTCGCGGCTGCTTTCCATTGGCAACAACTTGCCCGGTTGCATCCTGATCATCGTTGGCCACGTTGATCGTCGCCTATGCGAATGGTCAGACCGAGAAGCTCGCGATCCAAAACCGGGTGCAGGTGGGGGGCGATTGGTCCGCGCCGGAGTACGCGCCGGAGCAGGCTGAAGTCGTGTGGATCGGCACCAACCCGTTCGCCAACTCTCTTCACTGGTCGGTCTGGCTTTACAGATACACCTGGTCCAACCCGCACCCGGACTGGGAGATTTCGCATGCCGATCTGGTGTCCGCGAAGACCGAGGCGTCGTACGTGCTCATGGCGATGACGGTGGAATGAGAACTCCGATAACACGCCAGCGTCATTGGATTGTGGAGAACCGCGTCGCGCGTGACCGTTTTACCTCGCCAGAACTTAGCAAGCCCTAAACGGCAGGCCCGCACACCTCCCGGTGGACCTCGGCTTTCGTCAGTGTGTCCGCGCTCCGGCTCCTACTCGTCTTCTCCTTCTCGGAGCAACTTTTCCACCTCCGCCTTCAGCACCGGGACCTTTTGTTGCACAATGTCCCAAACCACCAAGTCGTCAATCGAATCGTAGCCGTGGGTGATCCGGTTTCGAAAGGCGACGATTGCGGGCACTTCGGAAATCCGCTGGATAGCATGGGGCGCTGTCCGGCCCAGACGGGTAAGCGCTTCGCCGATGATCTCAAACTTGCGTTCGGTGGCGGCGCGAAATTGCTCGTCCGCCTGGTATTCGGCGAAGCTCCGGCCTGCCGCGAAGCTCTCGATGGCCTGGCAGGCCAGCAGGACGTCAAGCAAGAGCTTCTTCGCCTCGTCCGTCATAGATAAGCTGGCGCGTCGCGTCCACGGCCTTTCTAAAGTAGGGGTTGCGGATGGACCGCTCGGTCACAAGGTCAATTTCCTTCTGCAGCAACTCCTGCAACGCGAGCAACAGGCCGAGATACCGATCCGCGTAGGTGCCCGGCTGGGCATCGGCAAACGTTACGAGAAAATCTACGTCGCTGGCCTCCGGCTGGAAGGTTCCTTTGGCTGCGGAGCCAAAAAGTTCCAGTCGCTCAACGCGGAACTGCCGGCACAAGCGGACGAGCGCGTTTCGGTTCTGTTCGATCAGCGGTATCACAGAGCTTCGATCCAGTTTCGATTCGGCAAAGAGGTTAGTCCGCGTAGAACCGAAAGGCAAGCGGCACCCCGAGATGCCGGATACGCGCCGGGTTGCGCCGCTGGTCATTTGATCGGCAAACGTCTGCGCCAAAGAATCGCATATTCTACCTGTAACAATCCGAAACTTTTCCGTCATACCCCAATAGAAGCGCATTGCGACGACGGAACAAATGCTGAACAATTAACTTCGCAGCGGCTTATGAAAACCACGTCCCTCCTTCCTTCCAGCAAGCCGAAGCGGGAGGCACGCCAGCGGTTTGGAGCCGCCTTCGCCGTGCTTCGACGGGCCAAGGTGCGGGGACGGGCAGAGCGAGTCACCGCTATGGACTGCGGTGACGAAGTCTGCGAAGTCACCGCTTTGGCTCCGGGAATTCCGGCGGTACGGCCTGGGCCGACGCGTGCTGACAATCCAAAGCCTTCGGCCGGCTTCACCTTGATCGAGCTGCTGGTCGTGATCGCGATCATCGCGATTCTGGCGGGCTTGCTTCTGCCCGCCATGTCACAAGCCAAGAGCAAGGCGCACTCCATCGCCTGCGCGAACAACCTGCGCCAACTGCAATTGGCCTTCCAACTCTACACCGACGACAACAACCATCGCATGCCGCTGAACAAGGAGGGGGCGCCGTTCGGATACTGGCAAAGCGTGGACGGCTCCTGGGTGGTCGGAAACGCGCAGTGCGGGGACGAACGTAGCGAGTCACCGCTCTGGACTGCGGTAACGAAGTCTGAGGAGTTACCGCTTTGGTTTCGCGACTTCCGGCGGTACGGACTTGACGAGTGCGTGCCGTCGAGCCACAGCGGCGACTGCGCAAGCTCCGTCACCGCAGTCAAAAACACGCGATCTGAAAGAAGAATCACCATGACGGCTCGCTTCACGAAAAGGCCGCCGTGGCCGGTCCTGGCCATGACACTGGTTGTCGCATTGGGTCTGGCGTCGTTGAGCGTCGCCCAAACGAAGAGAGGCGCAGAAAAACTCTGGAAAGGGGCTGCGATCCAAAAGCCAGACAAAGCCGAAGCTCAGCCGGCAGCCCCGGGAACGACGCCACTGCAACTCATCGAGAAGAAGTTCGACATCATTCGTGTCGAAGGCAGCGAACGCAGCTACGAGTTCTCACCAGACGGGGAAAAGGTCGCCTACATCGACGGCACTTCCGGCATTCAGAATCTCTACGTCATGAATCTGAAGACCCGAACGATAGTCAACGTTACGAAGAACCTTTCCACACGAACCAACAAAGTGTTCTGGTTGGACACTTATCGATGGCCGCCCAAATCCGATGAGATTGTCTTTGTGGCCGGCGTTGCCGAGGGGCCAAGGTCCACAAATCAGACTTACACTTTGAGGTCCGTTGCCCCGACGGGAGGCCAGATTAAGTCAGTTTTTCAGAGCAAGTCTTGGTTCTATCCGGCAGGCTGGTCACCAGGAGGAGACGCAATTTTTCTGGGAGCCGTGCAGGGCAAAAGGTTTGTCTTATTGCGCCTTTCTCCCAAAGACGGCCAACAACAAGAACTCCTCGACACGAGCGGAAACGACGGAAAACGACGGTGGCGCGAGGCGAGCCGTTTGGCTCGCGCCTGTGCCCTGCCTTTTCTGAGCTGACACGGACTGCGCGAGTCAGGCAGGCAAAGCGGCTTGGCGCCGGTTCTCAGCGGTCCGGGAAATAATTGGGAAGAGGCTCGACAATCTTGAACTTGATCAGCAGCGCAATCGCAATCGTGTAAGCCAGTGATACAGCAAGATCCTGAATCAGTTTCTTGCGATTGTATGAACCGGGGTTTTCCGACAGCAACGCTTCACCGCCCTTCTGCATGAGAATCAATCCGAGCACGTTCGTCATCCAATAGCCGAGAATGAATGAGACGGAGAACGCCGGCGGATAAAAAAGGCTGATCACCCAGGCGAAAGCCAGGGCCAGCGGTACGTTGACGAACAGGTCATTCCACCCCGACAGCGGGGACAACAGAAACCCCACGAGGCTCAGCGCGCTGCCTTTGATCGACCGTTTCCATTTCATGCCGCGAAGCGCGCTGCATAGAACATCCGGCACCGGTTTGAAAGTGAATTCGATTGATGGGGACGCGGGCGGGAGAGTCGCGCGAGATTCCCTATTTCCCTCGCGGCCGCTTTACGACGACTTCAACCACTGACTTATTCTTCGCGATCGCATTCGCGGGCAAAATGCCGCGCCAGTTGACATTGGGGTAAATGATCGCGCCGCGTCCGACGATGGCGCCTGGATTCAAAACCGCATTGCAGCCGACCTCCGCACCGTCCCCCAGCAGCGCGCCGAATTTACGCAAACCCGTATCCAGCGGCTTCCCGTTGACCTCCACTGTGACGTTGGTGCGGTCCAGTTTGAGATTTGAAATCTTTACCCCGGCGCCAAGGTGAGCTTTGTGGCCGATGACGGAGTCGCCCACATAGTTGAAGTGGGGAACTTGGCAATCATTGAACAGGAAGGAATTCTTCAATTCGCACGAGTTACCGACCACGCAGTCGTCTCCGATGATAACGTGCTCGCGGATGTAAGCGTTATGACGAATCTGGCAGTTCCGTCCGATGATAGCGGGGCCTTTGATCATGGCGCCATCCTCGACGAGCGTTCCCGGACCGATGTACACCTGTTC
Organism: Verrucomicrobiota bacterium; assembly: GCA_016871535.1. Classification (NCBI taxonomy): domain Bacteria; kingdom Pseudomonadati; phylum Verrucomicrobiota; species Verrucomicrobiota bacterium. The sequence continues at coordinate 41,303 of VHCZ01000017.1, read as the reverse complement.
GCCAATATACGCTCGCCCGTCGCAACGATTGTGCAACGCAGGACTGACGTTCCTTTTGAGGTAGTCGCTGATTCGCGCCAAGACTTCCCACGCATATTCGCAGCTCTCGAAAATCGCGGCGTGCTCGGTTTGAGAAAGGTCGTACAAGTCGGATGGCTTGAACATGGCGCGAAGTTAGAAGAAAGACCAGCGACGTGAAACTTCAAACTGCGCGTTGCGCGCGTTGCGCCGCGTTGCGCATCCTCCGAATGAATTTATTTCAATATTTTCCCGTTTCATGCATCTAATACCACGATGTCACAGACTCTTGTCTTTCTGGCAGAACTTTGAACTCGAAACCTTAAACTTTGAACCCCCAGCGCGGCGGTGAAGTGTCCGTATGGGGTCGTTGCGGTGTCAGCCCGCGCTGGTTTGGTATGAAACTCGCCCGTCTTTTCGCGCTGCTGGGTTGTCTCCACCTTCTGGCAGCCCCGCTCTCAGCCGCCGAGAGAACCAAAGCCCGTCTGGCGCTATCCGCCAATGCCGCGCGGCCGGGTGACCTTGTGATGGCAGGCGTCGAGCTGCGCATGCCGCCGAAGTGGCACACGTACTGGCGCTACGGCGGCGACTCCGGAGCACCGACAAAAATCGAATGGCGGTTGCCTCCAGGGATCACGGCCGGAGAAATCCAATGGCCGACTCCCGAAAAATACACCGCGGCCGATCTGACAACTTACGTTTACCACGATGAAGTTGTTCTGCTGGTCCCGCTGAAACTCACCAGCGATGCCGCGTTGGGTTCGGCAGCCATCAAAGCAACCGTTTCCTGGTTGGAGTGCGAGGAGCTTTGTCTGCCGGGAAAAGCCGATGTAGAAACGAAGCTGACAATCGCCTCCGCGCCCGAGCCCTCTTCAGACGCAGGACTGATCGAGTCCTGGCGAAAGAAATTGCCTGCCACCTCCAACGCCATCCCGGTCAAGGCCCGCTGGGACGGTGGTGCCACCGACGATTCGCGCCCCCTTGTGATCGAATGGGATACCGGATCGAAACCAGAAATCGCGGATTTCTATCCGTACGCCAGCGACGACTACGAAGTGGGCGGCACGACCGAGCGCCTCAATTCGCCAAGCAACACCGTGGCGATCCGCAAGATCGTAAAGAAACTCGGGGACAAATGGCCGGAGCGCATCGCCGGTTTGGTCGTCGTGAAATCTTCCACGGCGCCTGCAAGTCAGGCCCATGAAGTTAGTCTGAGTCTCGCCGCCGGCCCGGAAGTGAAGGCGTCGCAGACGAGTGCGGCAGCACCGAGCGGGGCGGCGCCGCAAAAGAAATCGCTCGTGAACATGCTCTTCCTGGCGTTCTTGGGCGGCCTCATTCTGAACATCATGCCGTGCGTGTTGCCCGTAATCGCGCTGAAGATTTTGGGCTTTGTCAACCAGAGCAAAGAAGATCCGCGCCGCGTGCGGCAGTTGGGTTTGGTCTATGCCTCGGGCGTCTTGGTTTCATTTTTAGTGTTGGCGGGAATCGTCATCGGCGTGCAGCAAGCGGGTCGAGCCGCCAGTTGGGGGATGCAATTTCAGAATCCGCAGTTCTTGGTAGGCATGACCATGTTGGTCACGTTGGTCGCCTTGAACCTCTTTGGCTTGTTCGAGGTCACACTCGGAGGCGGGGCCATGCAAGCGGCCGGCACGCTTGCGAGCAAGGAAGGCAGTGCCGGCGCGTTCTTCAACGGCGTGCTGGCGACGGCGCTGGCGACTCCATGCACGGCGCCGTTCCTTGGGGTCGCACTGGGTTTCGCATTCGCGCAACCGCCCGCAATTGTCGCGCTGATGTTTGCCACGATTGGCCTCGGCCTGGCTGCGCCCTACGTCGTCCTGAGCTGGAATCCAGGCTGGTTGAAGTTTTTGCCCAGACCGGGAGTGTGGATGGAAAAATTCAAAATCGCCATGGGCTTTCCAATGTTGGCCACCGCGGTTTGGCTTCTTTGGCTGACGACGGCCCACTTCGGTCGCGACGGCGTTTTGTGGATCGGCATTTTCCTGGCAACGGTTGCGATGGCTTCCTGGATTTGGGGTGAGTTCGTTCAACGGGGTGGCAAGCGCCAGGGAATCGCGGCCGCCGCGAGCGTTCTCGTGCTGGCGTGCGGTTACTTCTACGCCTTGGAAGGTCAGTTGAACTGGCGTTCTCCCGCGCGAGTGGCCAAGACGAGTCAAACTGTTCTCGGGCATTCCGACGGAATTCAGTGGCGCGCCTGGAGCGCCAAAGGAGTGACGGAGGCCCGTGCTGCCGGTCATCCCGTGTTTGTCGATTTCACGGCGGATTGGTGCGTGACCTGTCAACTGAACAAGAAGACCAGCATCGAAATTCCTTCCGTTCAAGCGAAGCTGAAGGAGATCGACGCCGTTTCATTTCTGGGCGATTACACGAACGAGGATCCGGCGATCACGGAGGAGTTGAAGCGATATGAACGCGCCGGCGTCCCGCTCGTGCTGGCGTATCCCGCCGACGTCACAAAGCCGCCGGTGGTATTGCCTGAATTGCTGAAGCCGAGCCTCGTGCTCGATGCTTTGGAAAAAGTGGCCAGTCCGAAGGTCATTTCCAAAGCCGAAACAAGCCTCAACTCATCCGGAACCAGAAATTAATGCGCGGCAAAAGTTTTGAGGACGCCCAACATCCGTGGACTTTCTGTTAGACCTCAAGGCGGCAGTTCTCCTATTGAACCTATTTAACCCATTAACGATTTAACTCTTCAACACTTCGGTTCTTCCTATGCCATCGAAAACCAAACCTCTCGTCGGAATCATCATGGGCAGCCATTCGGACTGGGAAACCATGCAACACGCCGCGGCGAAGCTCAAAGAACTCAACGTCCCGTATGAAGTCCAGGTGATCTCAGCGCACCGAACGCCCGATGTGCTGTTCGAGTATGTCGGCAGCGCTGCATCGCGTGGTCTGGAAGTCATCATCGCCGGCGCGGGCGGCGCGGCGCACTTGCCAGGCGTGACGGCGGCGAAAACCGAGTTGCCCGTGCTCGGGGTGCCGATGGAATCCAAAGCGCTGCACGGAATGGACTCGCTGCTCTCCATCGTGCAAATGCCGGCGGGGGTGCCGGTCGGGACCCTCGCCATTGGCAAACCGGGAGCGATCAACGCCGCGCTCTTTGCGGTGGCAATCCTGGGCCGCAAATATCCGCAATGCCGCGCGGCCTACCGGCGATTCCGCCGAAAGCAAACCCGCGCCGGAATTGCCAATCGACAGATTAAGGAGTAACGCCTTGCCGTGAGATGAACACTTCCCGCGAACCGAGTCGGATGTGTTTCACTGTTGCGGAGTTTGATCATGAGTTCCATAAGGCGATTCTAGTTTTGGATTTCAAAATGGCGATTGGCAAAACTGGCAACTGACAACTGGCAACTGACAACTGGCAACTGACAACTGGCAACTGGCTATTGGCAGTTTGGGCAAGTCGTCAGTTAGTCAGTATTCAGTACGATTCAACTCCTTTAACCCGCCTAACTCACGCAACACTTCGACGCTCCAACGGCTCTGCCCTCGCCCAACGCGAATCCGCCGGTCGGAACTTCACTTGCGTGCCCGGCCGACATTGCGCAAGCCAGGACAAGTCCGCCGGATCGATCATGCCCAACTTCGGATAACCGCCGACGGTCGGCCCATCGCGCATGATCACAATCGGCTGGCCGCCGGGCGGCACCTGGATCGACCCGACGCGAACGGGTTCGCTGATGATCTGCGGCGGCTGCGGCTTCAGGGCAATGCCCGCCAGTCGATAGCCCGTGCGATCGCTTCGGGAAGTCACGGTCCATTCGTGCGCGAAGAACGCGTCGCGTTCTTTTGCATGAAAACACGTCCATTGCGGGCCGCACCAGACCCGGAGTGGTGGCGGCGCATCGTAGTCGCGCCGTTCGCTCCAAGCGACGCTGCGGCCTGCGACCGTCGGCACCAATCGGAACGCAGCCTCGGATCTGCGACAGAGGATATCGCCCGCAGCGAGCGATTTGCCCAGGCCGCCACGTTGGTAGGCGCTCGCGCTGCCCAGAACTATTTCGGCTTCGAAGCCGCCTTCGACCGCCAGGTAAATCCAGACGCCGGACCGTTCGCGAAGAAAATGAACGAGATCGCCGGCTTTTACGCGAGCAATTCGCCAGGCGGCCACGTTGGCCTCTGCGTCTGCGCCCGTGACCGCAATCCAGGTGTCTTGAAGAACTGCCAGCTTCGCGCCCTGCAAAAGCATTTCCAGAACTGGCGCATCAGGCGGATTGTCCAGCAAGCGATTGGCCCAGCCCGCCGCATGATCGTCCATGACGCCGCTGATCGGGACGCCGAAGCGTCGCCAGCCGAAGCGGCCTCGGTCTTGGAGGCTGGCGCTGATTCCGGGACTGAGCACTTTGAGAACGCCTGGGGCCATCGCCATGATCCATGATGCGTGAAACGCAAAACGCAAGAACGCAGATCACGCATTATGCATTACGTTTCACGTTTTACGTTTTACGATTTACGACCACGAACCTTACTCGATCTCCGTGGCGCAGTCGAAACATCGCCTCGGCGCCCCCACTAGATGTGGCGCGGCCTGGATCGAAAATCCGCAGAGTCGTGTGGCCGATAAGGTTCCAGCCACCCGGACTGTCCACCGTGTAGATTCCTGTGTGTTCCCCGCCGATGCCGACCGACCCGGCGGCCACTCGCGTTCGCGGCGACGGCAGGCGCGGCGTGTGCAGCCGCGGATCGAGATCGCCGAGATACGGAAAACCGGGCGCGAAGCCGAGCATATAGACTTTGTAGAGGGTCGAAGCATGCAATTCGCAAACTTCGTCCCGGCTCAGGCGATTGTGCTCCGCCACACGCGCGAGATCCGGGCCATCGTAAATGACGGGGATTTCCTTCACGGGCGCAGGTGGAAGCACCTCTGACGTGGCCGACTCAAGGCGGGCCGCCAACTCCGGCGCGATCTGGACCGGATCAGGAATCTGATTTGGATCGAATTCCAGCAAGACCGACGTGAACGCGGGAACAAACTCGGTGAGGCCGGGAGGCGGATGTTTCTCCAACTCGGCGGTGATGGCCCGGCCCTTGGCGAACGCGGCGTCGCCCAGTTCATTGGCGAATTGGAACAGCAACGCGCCGGGGCCGTAAGGAATCCACTTCATGGGTCGTGCGGGCAGCAAAATCTCGGTTGCGCTGCGGCTCGTCAAGCGCGGCCTGCTTCGGCCTGCTTCAGCCTGCTTCGAGCCTCCCGAATTTGAGATTGGAAATCTCAAGGGAAGCCCTTAAGCCGCCAGGCTCTACGAACAGGCTGATGAATTTCTGGACGCTGCGCCTCCTCGCTTGCGGGCCGCATTTCGGAACCACTTCGAGCGCGCCGTGCTTTCAGTGACCAATAACATTGCCGAAGGCTTCGAGCGCGGCACGACGAATGAATTGCTTTCGTTCCTCTACATCGCTCGGGGATCAGCGGGCGAAGTCCGCTCAATGCTCTGTTTGCTTGAGCGGCGTCCGTGGATGAAGGATTTCAAATCTCAAATCTGAAATCGATTGCCGAGTCCTGCTCGCGGCAGTTACGGGCCTGGGCCGACTCGCTCCAGAACTCTAGAACTCTGAGATCAAGGGACAACGCCATCTGAACCAGAAGGAGCGCGACCGCCTGGAGGCACGGCAACGGGCCGACGTATTTCAGAAGAAGCTCCTGAACATGCTGTCTCCGGCTCACCCACTCCGCCGCGAGGCCGAGGCACGCGGACAAATCTGAAATTTTAGTTTCTCATCAAATTTCAAGTTTGAAATTGGCAGTGCGGAACCAAATATTCTCCTACCATGAAACCCGATTCTCCAAGCCGGTTGCTCCGTCGTGCGGCGGCGTTCTTCCAAGTCGCCACTCTGGCGGCAGGGGCCCTGGCCCTCACCGTTGAGGCGGCGGACGACCGGGTCAAGGTTGACAATGATCACGCGCGCGTCCTGGTGGTCAGCTCGCCGCCCGGCGCCAAGAGCGAACTGCACGAACACAAAATGAACCGCGTGATGATCTATCTGGATCCCGGCAAAATGACCCTGACGGATACCGCGGGCGCCGTGGAGACACTCGATTTCAAGGCGGGCGAAGTTTTGTGGAGCGCGGTGACAACCCGGCCTCACGTCAGCTTCAACGTGGCCGATCATTCGGTCCGGATCGTGGAGGTGGAATTGAAGTCGAAACCGGACGGCGCCAAGGCCGCGAATCCTCCCGATCTGGATTGGGTGAGGCTGGATCCGAAGCACTGCAAAGTGGAAATCGACAACGAACAGGTGCGCGTCGTTCGCGCGCGGTACGGACCGCACGAAAAGGGGGTGCTGCATGAACACGCCTGGAGCTACGTCGTGGTCTTCTTGACCGACTGCCGCTTGAAAGTGACGAGTGCCGATGGACAATCCGGAACGGCGATCAAAGTTCCCGGCGACGTGACCGCGGGCCGCCCCTCCAAACACGTGGAAGAGAACTTGAGCGACAAACCGCTCGAAGTGATGGTCGTCGAGTTCAAAAAGTAGCGGGCCCCGATGAAGCAGGAGGACTCCCCACGGCCGGTGGAACGTTTGTTCCCGTTTGTGATGCGCTCGCGGAATCTGCTGGTTGGACGCGAGACGCTGCGGCGCAGCAAAGGCAAGCTGCACTTCGTTCTGATCACTTCCGATCTCTCCGAAAACAGCCGTGCGGAAGTGCTGGCCGATTTTGCGCACTACCCGGTTGTGCAGCGTTACACGGAGGCTGATCTGGAGAAGTTTTTCGGGATCAAAGGCGCGAAAGTGATCGGATTTGCGAAGTCCGGTCTCGCGCAGTCCATTTACGCTGAACTCAAACCGCACCGGATCAACAGACCGATCAGCCCCTCTGACAAGACTAAACCCCTGTGAGAGGACGCGGTTCTGCGAACTAACTTCTTCTCGACTTTGAAGGCGCCAAATCGCCGCTGTTCCAGGCCGGTGTAAACCGCCAGCACCAGGGCAGGAACGACAGGCACCAAAACGAGGGGTTTCTTGGAAAAGCGAAATCGGACGCCCCTCCTCTCCCCAGCCCTCTCCTCCCTTCGGGAAGGGAGAGAGAAGACTTCGTTGACCGACAGTTTGAATCGCACCGTTTGAATCGCACCCTTGCGCCAGCCGGCCAGCCGGAGACTCCACTTGACAGGAATCCGCCGTTACCTAGTGTTTACCCATGTCTAAAGCACCCAGCGGGAAGAGGACTTCTCCCAAGGCCGTATTGTTCGGCCTGGGCCTGGATTCCGACGGTCACAAGCGGATTACGACTGGCCCGAACTTCGCGCTCCTCGGCGGCACTCAGGAAACCCACGACTCGATGGTCGAAAAGGCGATCAAGATCAACGAGAAGCTTTCGGGCAAAGGCAAACGGCTCGAAGAGGTCAGCGCAGCGGAGTTCGATGAGATTGCGGAATTGGTCGGTCTGCGACGGCACGAACCGCGCGAGCCGAAGTGAACTGCCGTCCCAAAGCGGTTCAACAGGTTTAAACGAGGTAAAGGGGTTAAGTAAAATGCGTTTGTATCCTTGCATTCTCCGGCCCGCGCAATCGCCCGGCATCGCAGAGGCCCCGCCCAATCCTGATTCTGACTGAAGGTGCTGATTCGACCATTTAACTCTCTTGACCATTCAACTCATTTAACGATGTAACGCTATGAACGTCGAATATCACCCCTACCTGTTTCTGGCGGTGTTTCTGTTCGTGGCCATCGTCTTTCCGTTGGTTCCTCTGGCTCTCGCTCGGTTATGGGCCAAGTCCGTTGCGCCTCCCAAGCCAGGAAGCTCGAAGAACGCGGCCTACGAATGCGGCCTGGAATCGAAAGGCGATGCATGGATTCAGTTCCGGTCCGAGTATTACCTTTATGGCATCGTGTTTCTTATCTTTGATGTGGAGGCGATTTTCCTGTTTCCCTTCGCGGTCGCATTCACGAATCTGTCGGTTGGGGCTTTCGTGGCCATGATGATATTTCTTTTGTTGCTCGCAGAGGGATTAGTTTGGGCGTGGCAGAAAGGGGTGCTGGTGTGGAAGTAAATCCGGGGGCGGTTATATGGGTTAAAAGAGTTAATGAACTACATGGACGAAGGACTGCGAAGTGAGTTGAGCAAGCAAGGGATTTTTACGACCACGATCGAGGGGCTTTACAATTGGAGCCGGCTCAACTCGGTCTGGCCGCTGAATTTCGGGCTGGCGTGCTGCGCGATCGAAATGATCGCCGCGTGCATGGCGCGCTGGGATCTGGCCCGGTTTGGCGCGGAAGTTTTCCGGCCTTCTCCCCGCCAGGCCGACTTGATGATCGTTGCCGGGACCGTCACAAAGAAGATGGCGCCGCAGGTGGTGCGGCTTTACAACCAGATGCCGGAGCCGAAATACGTGATCGCCATGGGCGCATGCGCCATTTCCGGCGGACCGTTCAAGCAGGGCTACAACGTGCTCAAGGGCATCGACCGATACATCCCGGTGGACGTGCATATTCCAGGCTGTCCGCCCCGGCCCGAAGCTTTGCTGCACGCGTTCATGACGCTGCAACGCCGGATCGATGCGCAGAAGCTGTTCGGAGCAGACCGCGCGCGGCATCTCGACCCCGAAACGCCAAGTGAATTCACGATTCCCCGGTACGGCGCGCATGATCTGGAGCCGCCGCATAACGAAAAGGTGTGGCAGCCGCCTGTCGTGACGAGGGGGGAGTGATCTGGTTAAATGAGTTAAAAGGGTTAAATCGTTAAATGAGGGGGCTATGGAGGCCGTTGCGAAATCATTCAGAACTTTTGAAGACCTGGAGGTGTACAAGGCCGCGCGATTGTTTCGGAAGGGTATGTACGCGGCAAGCCGGACGTTACCTGAATTTGAACGATTCGAATTGGCGAGCCAAATCCGCCGAGCGGCGGTTTCTCTGACCAACAATATCGCGGAAGGACACGGACGATACCATTATCTGGATGAGATCAACCATTTAACTCTTTTAACCCATTTAACCCTTGCAACACGTTGACCAAATCAAAACGCGAATTGAAGCCGCAGTGCCGGGCGCCCGAATTGAAATCATCCGCAACGACAGTTCCAGCGCCCAGCATTCGCTGCTTGTGGACAATGCGCATGCGCTGGCTGTCGCCAAGTTTCTCCGCGACGATCCCGAACTCCGGCTCGATTTTTGTTCCAACGCCACCGGCGTCGATTGGCCCGACTCGGTCACGAAGGAAAAGGTGAAAGTCAAGAAAACCGTGGACGGCGCGGAGAAAGAGGTCGAACAAACCATCGAGACGAAAAAGCCAGGTTGCCTTGAGGCGGTCTATCACCTCTACTCGATGACCTTGAAGCACGGACCGCTCGTCCTCCGGATGCGCACGGAGAACCGGAGTGACAAAGCTCATCTGCCGTCCCTCACCCCGGTCTGGCGCGGGGCGGAATTCCAGGAACGCGAGATTTACGACCTCTACGGAATCGTTTTCGACGGGCATCCAGATTTGCGCCGGATTCTCATGTGGGACGAATTCAAGGATTATCCGATGCGCAAGGATTATGTGGAACCCGACGATTACGAATACGAGCCGACGCCACACGATCGCGTGCTGGAAAAGGCGAAGAAGCACTTTCCGCAAACGAGCGGTGGAGTGAGTCGTTGAAGCGTTGCAGCGTTGGAGCGTTAAAGCGTTGATGCCTTGAAGCTTTGACAACGGACTTCCGACCCCCGAAACTCGCACCATGACGAAGGACGAAATCAAACGCCGACTTGAGGAACGGCCGTTTCGGCCTTTCAAAGTACGGGTCGCGGGCGATGGCGAGTACGAGGTCCCCTCGGGCGATCACGTGAGTTTGCACCCCAACGGGCGTTTGCTCTTCATTCACCTCGACACCGGCGGCACCGCCATTATCGACGTTCCCCTCATAACCTCGGTGCACATCAAAGAGACCGTTTGATCCAACTCGATGAGCGCAATTCTTGAGACGGCACAACAGGCTGTCACTTCGCATCCAAACTACGAGATTCGTCCCAAAGTCTCCCCGACCGGCGAGATCGAGAGCGAGCTCCTGGAAATCGCCATGGGGCCGCACCATCCCTCCACGCATGGCGTGTTTCGCATGGACGTCGTCCTGGACGGCGAACGCGTCGTCAAGCTCAAGCCCGTGTTCGGGTACCTGCACCGCAATCACGAGAAGATTGCCGAAGGCACGACTTACCTGGCATCCATGCCCTATACGGACCGGCTGGATTACTTTTGTTCAATGACCAACAACTGGGCCTACGCGCTCAGCGTCGAGAAGCTGGCCGGCCTGCAGCCACCCGAACGCGCCGAATACATCCGCGTCATCACGGCGGAGCTGACCCGATTGGTCAATCACACCTGTTTGATCGGCTTTCTGGTGCAAGACATGGGAGCACTGGGAACGCCGCTCATGTACGCGTTTCGGGAGCGGGAGAAGATTCTCGACCTGTTCGAAGCGCTAAGCGGCTCGCGGATGATGTGCAATTACATGCGGTTTGGCGGCTGCCGCGTCGATCTGCCGCCGGGCTGGATCGAAGAAGCCAAACGCGTCGTGGACGATTACCCCCGCTTCCTCGACGAATACGACCGGCTCCTCTCGGAAAACGAAATCCTGCTCGCCCGCTCGCAAGGCGTTGGCGTGCTCCCCGCGGAACTGGCGATCAACGCCAGCATCACCGGGCCGATGCTTCGCGCCAGCGGCGTGAATTACGACATCCGGAAAGTGGACAAATACGGCATCTACGACCGCTTCGAGTTCCGGGTTCCGCTCGGCGAGCACGGCGACGTGTACGACCGCTACATGATCCGGTTCCTGGAGATGCGCGAATCGCTGAAAATCTTGAAGACTGCCCTGCGCGATATTCCGCCGGGTCCGATCATGGATCCTAAAGCGAAGATTCGCAGCTTCCGGCCCAAAGCGGGCGAAGCTTATGGCCGCATCGAAGCGCCCAAAGGCGAACTGGGCTTTTATCTTATCAGCGACGGCTCGCCCAATCCGTATCGGTATCGGGTGCGTCCGCCGAGCTTCATCAACTTGACCATCCTGGAGGACATGTGCCTGGGCCAGACCGTGCCGGACGTGGTCATCACGCTGGGCAGCGTGGATATCGTGCTCGGCGAGGTGGACCGGTGAGTGTTCCGGCAATCAGTTATCAGTTGTCCGTAGTTGTCAGAGAAGAGAAGGGTTCCGAACGCAGATTTGGGAGCGGCGGGTGCCCCTGGACACTGACCACTGATTACTGACCACTGATTACTGGTAGATTCGGGCACGCCAAGAAAAGCGCAGTCTAAAGCAAGAACGTTCCTTGCCAAAAGCCGGGCGTTTTCTTTAACTGCGCCGTGCAAAGTTAACTATGCTCGGCACTGGCATTATCAAAGGTCTCGCGGAAACAGCCAAGAACTTCGCGGGCAGTTATGTGGATACCGACCGGCTGATTACGGTTCAGTATCCCGAAGAACGCCTGCCGATGAAGGAGAACAATCGCAATTTCCCGTTTTTGGTCTATGACGGGGACGATCCGGAGAAGGGTTTGCGCTGCGTCGCTTGCAAGATTTGCGAGAAGGAATGCCCGCCGCAGTGCATCTACATTGTCCTGGAACGGGATGAGAAGGGCAAACCTCAGAAGCATCCCAAGGTGTTTGATATCGATGTCTCGGTTTGCATGAGCTGCCAAATCTGCGTCGAGGTTTGCCCGTTCGATGCGATCAAGATGGACACCGAGTTTGAATTGAGCAACGACGACCGCTTTGGCGGGCTGCTGATCGACAAGCGCCAGCTCGCCAAGTCCAACGCTTACTATCACAAAATCCATCCCGCCGAAGCCGACGAGGTGGATTCACGATTGGCGGCTGAAAAGGCCAAGGCCGAAGCGAAAGCCAAAGCTGATGCGGAAGCCAAAGCCAAAGCGGCGGCCGCGCCCAAACCCGTCTCCCCGACGGCAACCGCCAAACCCAGCCCTGCGCCCCAGCCCGTGCCCGCTTGATGCGTTTCCCAGGGACCATAGCCGACGTCAGGGAGCACGCCGACTCGCCCGCGAATCACAAATCTGAAATTTCTAATTTGAAATCGAAAAACCACAGCCCTTGCGCTCATAGGCCAATCGAACGCCCTGCGGGCGAGGCCGCCCGCGCTCCGGCTCGCGAGGGCTGATTTATGCAGGAGACCCTTGACCAACTGTTCGTGCTGCTGAAGCACTGGATCGTCGGCCATTTTCCAGGAGCGTTGCAGCCGCTCGTCTCCGCCCTGCTCTCGGTTTCCGCGATCATCCTGACCTTTGCCCTCTTGTTTGCCATCGCGACCGTCCTGGAGCGCAAGGGGCTGGGACGGATTCAGAATCGTTACGGCCCGAATCGCGTGGGGCCGTATGGGTTTTTTCAGCCGGTCGCCGATGGGCTGAAAATGTTGATCAAAGAGGACATCGTGCCGGGCGGCGCGGATCGCGTCGTCCATTTCCTCGCGCCCCTGGCTTTGGTCGTGCCGGTCTTGTTGGCCTTTTCGGTTTTGCCTTATGGCCGCAACATGGCGCCGATCGATCTGGATGCCGGCATCGTGTTCTTCTTCGCGGTGGGAGCGGGGACGGAGTTGGCCGTCTTCATGGCCGGGTGGTCCAGCCGCAACAAATACTCGTTGCTCGGCGCGATGCGGGCCATCGGGCAAATGATCAGCTACGAAGTCCCGCTGATTCTCTCGTCGATCACGGTGATCATGCTGGCCGGGTCCCTTCGGCCGGTCGAGATCGTGGCGGCTCAGGCCGATTACTGGAACGGGCTGCCGGCCTGGCATGTGTTCACGCCGTGGGGATTGGCCGGGTTCGTTTTGTTCCTCATTGCGGCGACCGCCGAATCGAATCGAGCCCCGTTCGATCTCCCGGAAGGCGAGTCCGAAATCATCGCCGGTTATTTCGTCGAGTATTCGGGTTTCAAATTCGCGCTGTTCTTCATGGGGGAATACTTCGGCATGTTCGCGATCAGCGGCCTGGCGATCACGCTGTTTCTCGGCGGGTGGCACGCGCCGCTGGCATTTTTTGAAGGCGCGCTTCCGTCCTATGTTTGGTTTTTCGCGAAGCTCCTCGGCATTCTGGCGCTGTTCATCTGGCTCCGCGGCACGCTGCCCCGCCTGCGCATGGATCAGCTCATGAACTTTGCCTGGAAGTTCATGCTCCCGATGGCGCTGATCAACATCGTGGCCGCCGGGCTCTGGCGTTTCCTGCCCAACGGCGCGACTCGTTGGCTGGTGTGTTCGCTCCTGGTCTTTGGGCCATTCGTCGCACTGGGCCGGAGTTTGGCGGCCAAGAGACACTGGAAGCCGAGGACGTATCGATTTGCCGAATGACTCGGATCGATGGACAGGATGGATTTAGGAAGATTGCCGAGAGCCGGGCGGGCAGGCTGCCCGCGCTCTTTTCAAATCTGAAATCTGAAATCTCAAATTAACAGAGTGGACCCGGTTTTCTTCATCCTGGCGTTGGTGACGGCGGCGGGCGCAATCGCCGCCGTGAGCCTGCGCAATCTGGTCCACTGCGCGCTGTGCCTGGTGGTGGCCTTCGTCGGACTGGCGGCGCTCTACCTCCAACTGAGCGCGCAGTTCGTCGGTTTTGCGCAAATCCTGGTCTATGTCGGCGCGGTGGCCATCTTGATCGTCTTCGCGATTTTGCTCACGCGGGGGAGCGACAACCCGCAGCAGTCCATCTTTTCTTCTTCGTGGGTCGTTGGGATCGGGGTGGCAGTGCTTGCCTTCGGCGCTCTGGCCTTCTCGGTTTGGACCAGCTCGGTCGTTTATCGGCCAACGCCGCCCGCCCCGCAACCGACTGTTCGCGGATTGGGCGAGCAACTCATGACCAACTACGTGCTGCCGCTGGAGGTCATCGGCTTGCTGCTCACCGCGGCGATGATCGGCGCGGTGATCATCGCGATGCGCGAGAGGATCGCGCCGGAGAGATCAGTTTCAACTGGCGATCCCGCATCGCTGACAGTTGCCCACCCGCCGATCGCCGATCGCCAATCGGCAATCGCCAATCCGAAATGACGCCGCTTCACCATTACCTCGTCCTTTCGGCCTTGCTCTTCTGCATCGGGCTCGCCGGGGCCTTGACGCGGCGGAACGCGATCATCGTGCTGATCGGGATTGAACTGATGTTGAACGCGGCGAACCTGAATTTCATCGCGTTCTGGCGCTTCGGCGCCCACCCGGAGCAAACAACCGGAATCCTGTTCGTGCTTTTTTCCATTGGCATCGCTGCCGCCGAGGCGGCGGTGGGCCTGGCGTTGATCATCGCCATTTACCGACACTATCGAACGACGAATTTGGATCAGATTGATTCGATGCGAGGATGAAAGGCTTGTCGATTCAACGATCATAGAATACGATTCTGCCATATGAGTCATACAATTACAGTACGTCTTAACAAAGACCTGGCCGACTGGCTGGCTGAGACCGCCCGACGCACGGGAGTATCCCAGGGCAAGGTGGTCCGGGAACAACTGGAGAGAGCCAGGGCCTCCACCGGCAGCCGTGCCTATATGCGTTGGGCGGGTTGCATGACCGGCCCCAAGGACCTCTCCATGCGCAAAGGCTTTTCCAAGGGATGAAGGGCATTGCCGACACTGGTTTCCTCGTGGCGTTCGCCAACCGGCGCGATGCCTATCACGAGTGGGCGCTGAGCCTGGAAGCTCAGTTGAGCTTGCCGCTATTGACATGCGAAGCGGTGCTGGCCGAAGCCGCGTTTCATCTCCAGGATACGCGCATCATCCTCGGCTTCTTGCAGGATCAATTGATAACGCTGGCCTTCGATTGCAACGACCACCTTCCGCACCTCACGGCGTTGGCGGAACGCTATGAAGATCGGAAGCCGGATTTTGCCGATCTGTGTTTGATTCGGATGAGCGAACTGAACCCCGACCATGCGGTCATCACTACCGACCGGGAGGATTTTCGCGTCTATCGACGGAACAAGCGCGAAACGATTCCAGTTATCTGCCCACCGGATCTTTAGACTGTTGCCATGAGCCCCAACGTCATGCTTGCGGTGGTGGAGACCAAAGACTGGATTATGGTCGTCGCAGTACTAATGGCCCCACTTGTTGCGCTCCAGGTCCAGAAACTAATCGAGGCTTGGAAGGAAAAGCGTCTTCGGAAGCTTGGCGTTTATCTCACACTGATGACAACGCGACATGCGACGCTGTCGTTCGAACATGTCCGAGCTTTGAACATGATAGATTTGGAGTTCAGAGGTTCGTCAGAAAGCGAAGCGAACGTGAGAACAGCTTGGAAGACTTATCTCGACCACCTTGCCTCCGCCCCAAAGGAAGACGACAAACCTGCCAGTGCCGTTTGGAATCAGAAAAGTACGGAGCTCTTAACACAATTGCTCCAAGTTATGGGACAATGCGTTGGATATGCAGATTCGGTTCATGTGCAGAAGGGTATTTACGCTCCCAAAGGTCACTTCGATGATGAAATTGAGCAAAGAGCTACAAGGCGACTCTTGCTGGGGTTACTGCTCGATGACAGACCACTCAACGTGCATGCGGCTCTGGTACCAGCGGACGACCAGGCGGCGGCGGAAGGAAAGAAACTCTTAAAGATTCTGAGCGGACGTGCATGCCGGCAAACGACCACTCCACGTCGTGATAGAGCCTTCAAGCGATACTGGAAGACATGCAGATGAGAAGGGGACTCCTCAATGAGCATAGCTGCCAACTACCTCTGCCTTATCCCCGCCCTCCCCTTGCTGGCGGCGGGGCTGACAGCTCTGGCGAAGCAACGGCACCGCGCGTTCGCCGCGTCGATGGCGATTGGTTCGATGGGGGTGGCGCTCGCCCTGTCTTGCGCCGCGTTTGTCACGACGCTGGGCCACGGGAGGCTGTTCCGGGAGACCGTTAGCTTCGACTGGTTTCAAATCGGAGGAACGACGTTGGAACTCGGTTGGGTGCTGGACCCGCTGACGGCCATCATGCTTGTGATGGTCACGTTTGTCGGGTTGCTCATCTTCATCTACAGCGTCGGATACATGGCGCACGACGAGAATTTCACGCGGTTCTTTTGTTTCCTGGCGCTGTTTGCGGCGGCGATGCTCGGGGTGGTCATTTCGAACAATCTTCTGCTCACGTTTATCTGCTGGGAACTGGTGGGGTTCACTTCCTACATGTTGATCGGTTTCTGGTATCACAAGCCGAGCGCGGCAGCGGCGGCCAAGAAAGCGTTCATCACGACCCGCGTCGGCGATATCGGCTTCTTCCTCGGCATGCTCTGGCTGTATTCGGAAACCGGCACGCTGCTCTTTTACGATGGCGGCAACGGCTGCCTGGAACAAACAGCGCTGACGAAATTGGTGGCTCAGACAACCACGCTGGGCATGGCCGCCTCGACCGGCATTGCGCTGCTGATTTTCTGCGGCGCCATTGGCAAGTCCGGCCAGGTGCCGCTCCACGTCTGGTTGCCCGACGCGATGGAAGGCCCGACGCCCGTCAGCGCGCTGATCCATGCCGCAACGATGGTGGCGGCAGGAGTGTTTCTCGTGGCGCGGGTTTATCCATTAATGGAGGCGGCGCCTGGCGCGGAGACGAATTCGACCGTTGTCGCGCAAGCAAAGACAACCCTCACCCCGGCCCTCTCCCTTTCGGAAAGGGAGAGGGGCAGACAGATCCCAGCCTCGGGTGGAGCGACTTTTGCCGGACAACCTGCAACCCAGCCCACGCCGAGCGCGGCGACCTCTGCGCCCCCTCTCCCCAGGGGAGAGGGCCGGGGTGAGGGGGAAGTGGCGCATGGAACTGCATCAAACGCTAAAGTTTCAACCGCCCTCAAAGTCGTGACCTGGGTCGGCGCGATCACCGCCGTGTTCGCCGCGCTGATCGCGGTCGCGCAGACGGACATCAAACGCATCCTGGCGTACTCCACGGTCTCGCAACTCGGTTACATGATGATGGGGCTTGGAGTCGGAGGCGTAGCGGTTGGGATGTTCCATTTGATCACGCACGCCTTTTTCAAAGCGTTGCTCTTCCTCGGCGCCGGATCGGTCATTCATGGGTGCCATGAGGAACAAGACATTCGGCGCATGGGCGGTCTGTCGCAGTTCATGCCGATCACGTCGGCGACTTACGCCATCGGCATGATGGCGCTCGCGGGCGTGCCGCTGTTCGCGGGCTTCTGGAGCAAGGACGAAATTCTACACAGCGCGGCGCACTGGAGCGTGTCGCCCGGGCCGTTTTGGCTGGGGGCGTTCGGCGCGTTGCTCACGGCGTTCTACATGACGCGCCAGGTTTGCTACGTGTTCTACGGCCAAAGCAGGGCGGGCATCCTGCCGGCCCAGAATGCTCCGAATGGACACGATCATGGTGCGGCTTCGAAGAACGCTTCCTCACACGGAAGTGCTGGTCAGGCTGGAAGCCTGACCTACGTTCCGCATGAAAGCCCGCCGGTGATGACCATCCCGTTGATAGTTCTCGCGGTGTTTGCCGCGCTCCTGGGATTCATCGGCACTCCCGCTTTGCCGTGGTTTCAAGGTTACCTGGCCGGACACGTGGAGCCGTCCGGTTTGGGCGCGCTCTTCCAATGGGAAACCTTCTCCATCATGGCGCTTTCAATCGTCGTCGTCGTGGTAGGAGTGTTCGCGGGCTGGCGGCTTTACGGGCACGAGCCGATCAAATCCGCAGACGCTCCCGATCCGTTGGAGCGAATGCGGCCCGACGTGTTCGCCGTCCTGCGCGGGAAATTTTTTGTCGATGAACTCTACGAAGCGAGCGTCATCCGGTTCAACGCCTGGAGCGCGTGGCTTTCGGACCGGCTGGATCGCTCCCTCTGGAACGGGTTGGTGAAAATGGTTTCTTATCTCACTCTCGGCCTCTCCTGGATCACCCGCCTGATCGATGAATACGTGGTGAATCTGGGATTCGACAAAGGCTGCGGCGAAATTCGGCGGGGGGGAAACCTGGCGACGCTCTGGCAGGCCGGCCAGGTGCAGCCTTACTTGCGCGTGATCGGACTGGCGCTCGTCGCGCTCGTGCTGTTGCTCACGTGGGGAGGGGGGAAATGAATCTGGCTGAGTTTCCCATGCTGACCATCCTGACGCTCGTTCCGCTCCTCAGCGGAATCGTGCTCATCGGATTTGACTCCGAGCAGAAGAAGCTTGCGCGAGGGCTGGCATTCACCGCGTCGGTCATCGCCCTCGCGCTGGGCGTCCTGACCTGGCTGAACTTCGATCCGAGTTCGCCGGACATCCAATTCGAACAGCGTCACTCCTGGATTCCCACCCTTGGCATCGAATACTTTGTCGGCATCGACGGATTGGGTCTGTTGCTGGTGCTGCTGACGGCCATCGTCATGCCGATGGCGATTCTCGCTTCCTGGAAGATCGAAGAGCGCGTTCCCCTTTACTTTTCGCTGGTCTTGTTTCTGGAAGCGGGGTTGATCGGCACGTTCACGGCGCTGAATTTCTTTCATTGGTTCATCTTTTGGGAGCTGAGCCTGATCCCGGCGTTCTTCCTGATCAAGTTTTGGGGCGGAGCGGACCGAAGCTTCGCCGCCACGCAGTTCTTCGTCTATACGATGGTCGGCAGCGTGACGATGCTCCTGGGCTTCCTGGCGCTGTATTATGCGACAGGCACGTTTGACTTCCTGGAATTGGCCGAGGCGGCCGGCGACGGAGGGCTGGCCACCAAGCTGGCCGCCAAGATAAGTTGGCCCGGGCTGTCCGCCGAGGGTCTGTCGCTGCTGGTGTTCGCGGCGATCTTCCTGGGCTTCGCGGTGAAGGTGCCGCTGATTCCTTTCCACATCTGGCTCCCGACCGCTTACGTGGAAGCTCCCACACCCACGACGATGCTGCTGACCGGCCTCATGTCCAAGATGGGCGTTTACGGGTTTCTGCGCGTGTTGCTCCCGCTTTTCCCGGAGGAAATGCGCGCAGTACTCAATCCTCTCCTGTGGCTGGCGGTGATCACGATCATTTTCTCCGCGTGCGCTGCGTTCGCGCAAAAGGATTTGAAGCGAATTCTCGCCTACTCCTCCATAAACCACCTTGGCTATTGCCTCCTGGGCGTCTTTGCGGCCGCGACTCTCACCGGAATCGACGGGAATTGGGCGACGGAAAAAGCGGCCGCGCTCAACGGCGTCGTGCTGCAGATGTTCAATCATGGGCTGACGGCGTCGGCGCTATTCGCGTTCGTCGGATTTCTCGAACAACGCAGCGGAGGCGCGCGCAGCCTGGATGATTTTGGCGGTCTCCGCAAGGCGGCGCCGGTGTTCTGCGGACTGATGGGCATCGTTTTGTTTGCGTCGCTGGGACTGCCCGGCTTGAACGGATTCGTCGGTGAGTTTCTGATTTTCAAAGGCGCTTTTTCACTGGCCACCTGGGCCACGGGGCTCTCGACGCTCGGTTTGCTGGTGACCGCGATCTTCCTCCTGACGCTCCTCCAGAAAGTCTTCAACGGCCCGTTGAATCAGAAATGGTCCGCCATACCGGACTTGAGTTGGGGCGAACGCGTGGTCGTGGTGCCGGCAGTGGGCTTGATGTTCGTGCTCGGAATTTACCCGCAACTGGCCATCGGCCCGATTAACGCCACAGTCCAGCGGATGGTAGAGCAACTGAAGTTTTGAGGCGCATGGACAGGAAACGACAACGGTCAGTAGGATGCTTCCAGGAGAACTGATCATGCTGCCCTGGGCTATTTATATTTCCTTTGCAGGAGTCGCTGTCCTGATGCTGCTGCCGAACGGCAACGCGCGCGCGGCGCGGATCATCGCGCTGTTGACCGCCGTGCTCGGTCTGGTCTGCGGGCTCGGCGGCGCTCTACAGATCAAAACAGGCGCGACGGTCGCGAGCCTTTGCAAGCTGGCGTGGATTCCCGCGCTCGGCATCGAGTACCACCTCGCCGCGGACGGCATCAGCCTGACGCTGGTGACGCTCACCGGAATCGCCGCCGTGGCAGGAATTCTCTTTTCCTGGAACGTCGAGCACCGGGCGAAAGAGTTCTTTGCCTTTTATCTGGCGCTCATCGGCGGGGTCTATGGCGTTTTCCTGAGCTTCGATCTGTTCCTTCTCTTCGTCTTTTACGAACTGGCGATCATTCCAAAATACTTTCTGATCGCAATCTGGGGTTCGACCAACCGCGAATACGGCGCCATGAAACTGGCGCTCTATTCGTTTATCGGCAGCGCAATGGTCTTGATCGGGCTGGTCGCGGCGTTCGTGGTCGCGGGCGGGAAAACCATGAACCTGCTGGAGCTGGCGAATTATTCCTTCCCGGCAGCCTTCCAATACTGGGCGTTCCCGCTGGTCTTCGTCGGTTTCGCGATTCTCGCGGGCCTGTGGCCCTTCCACACCTGGGCGCCCACGGGCCACGTTGCCGCGCCGACCGCGGCTTCCATGTTGCTGGCGGGTGTGGTCATGAAGTTGGGCGCTTACGGCGCTCTGCGCGTGGCGATGACGCTTTTTCCGCTGGGCTTGAAAGCGTGGCAACTCCCGTTCGGGCTTCTCGCGGTTATCGGAATTGTCTATGGCGCGATGGTGGCGCTCGTGCAGAACGATTTCAAATTCGTGATCGGCTATTCCAGCGTCAGTCACATGGGATTCGTTCTGCTGGGCTTGATGACCATCAACGAAATCGGGTTAAGCGGCGCGGTGCTGCAGATGTTTTCGCACGGCATCATCGCCGGGCTGCTCTTCGGCGTGGTGGGCCGAATGGTCTATGACCGGACCCACACACGCGAGTTGGCGGCTTTGCAGACGATGAACCTCAGCAAGACCATGCCTTACGCCGCCGCGACGTTCCTGATCGGTGGCGTGGCTTCGATGGGGTTGCCCGGTTTCAGCGGGTTTGTGGCGGAGCTGCAAGTGTTGATCGGCGCCTGGCACGCTTTCCCAATCTTCGGAATCCTCGCTGGGCTGGGAATCGTGGTCGGGGTCGCGTACATGCTGCGCACGCTTCAGAAATCGTTCTTCGCGGATCACGTGCCCCGGACGAACCCAACCAACTCCGCCGGCGAACAAATCACCGTTCCCGAACGACTCGGCGCCGCGCTTTTGATGGGAACCACGCTGGTGATCGGCCTGTATCCCCGGCTTTTGCTGGACTTGATCGTTCCCAGTCTTCAATCGCCGCTCTTCGACGGCCTGCGGAAAGGCGCGGGGCTGTGAGATGAAACTCCGACAAATATCGCCAGACTCCGAGTCACCGCCATGGCTGCGGCCGTTTTCCGCCTCCCGGCCCTCTCGCTTGGCTGAGGTCCGCGTAGCGCAGATTTGCAATCTGCTGTATCGCGGAATCGCATCCCGCAGCGCGCCGACAAGATCGAGCGCTCTCGAACTCGCTGCAGCACTGCCGATTTCAAACCGGCGATACGGCAGAGTGCAACTCTGCGCTACGTCAAACGAAGGAATGCCGTGAACTATCTTACGCTGCTCAATCTGGCCATGCCGGAGACGATCTTGGTGATCGCCGCCCTGGCGGTGCTGGCGGCGGACGTTTTGGTGATGCGGGACGATCCGGCACGGCAACGGTTCATCGTGTCCGCCGCGATTTCGTGCGTGGGCTGTTTCGCGGCCCTCTTCTGGATGTTCAATATCGAACACCACGAAACGGTCTTGAACGGGATGCTGGTCGTCGATCCGCTCACGCGCCTGTTGAAAGCCGCGTTGCTCGGTCTCACAGCCTTCACGCTGTTGATTTCCGTCGAGCGGGATTTCACAGATCACGTGGGCGAATACTGCGCGCTGATTTTGCTTGCGACCGTGGGCATGATGTTCCTGGTCAGTTCCGAGGAACTCCTCATGATCTTCCTTTCGCTCGAACTGACTAGCCTGTCGCTTTACATCCTGGCCGCCTTCAACAAGCGCGATATCCGCTCGGCGGAAGCGGCGCTAAAGTATTTTCTGTTCGGCGGCACGGCGGCGGCGTTTGCGTTGTTCGGGTTAAGCTTGATTTACGGATTGTCCGGCGCGACGAACCTCAAACAAATCGCCCGCGCCCTGAGCGGCCAGGCGCTCGATCCGTTGCTGATCTGCGCTATCGTCATGACGATCGTGGGCTTTGGTTTTAAGGTCGCCGCCGTGCCATTCCATCTCTGGGCGCCCGACGCTTATCAAGGCGCGCCCACGCCTTCCGCCGCGTTCATCGCCTCCGGTTCCAAAGTCGCCAGCTTTTTCATTTTCGCCAAAGTGATGATGCTGGGGTTCGCCGGCGCGGAGGGAAGCGCGGCGTGGCGAAGCATGATTTCGGGTTGGGTGCCGGCCATCGCGCTGCTGGCCGTGCTCTCGATGGCGCTGGGCAACCTGGCGGCCATCGCGCAAAAGAACGTGAAACGGCTGCTCGCGTATTCCGCCATCGCGCACGCCGGATACGCGCTGCTCGGCGTGCTGGCGGACAACGCGCAAGGCGTGTCGTCGCTCGTCTATTACGTCGTGACCTATGCGCTCACGGTGCTCGGCGCGTTTGGAGTGGTCGCGATCGTGGAGGAAACCACTGGAGATTCGCACATGGGCAATTTCGCCGGACTGGCGCGGCGGGCGCCCGTGCTGGCGTTGTGCATGATGATCTTCATGCTGTCCCTGGCGGGGATTCCGCCGCTCGCGGGGTTCTTCGGCAAATTCTACCTCTTTGCCGCCGCCGCCGGGAGCGACTCGAAGAATCTGGGATTGCTCTGGCTCGTGATCTTCGCGGTCGCCATGAGCGCCGTGTCGCTTTACTACTATCTCCAGGTGCTCAAGCAAATCTACGTGGCGGAAGCGCCAGCCTCAGCTTCGTCGGTTACGCCGAGCCTCTTCACGCAAGGCGTGGTCGCGCTCCTGGCCGCGGGCGTGGTCTTGCTGGGCTGCGCGCCGGATTTGCTGGTGGGGCGGCTGGTTCAAGCGATCAAGATCGCAGGGTTGTAGGCGGCGCGGAAAGGGAAATGAGCAAATGGGAAGAATCCGGCGTGGCGGCTACACGTTCCTCTGGTGGATAGGCGATCATGCGCCTCGACACGTTCACGTCTTCGACAAGAACGCCAAGATCATCACTCGCGTGAATCTCGAAACGATGCAACCGATGGACATTCCTGAAGTTGAGCGTAAGATTCTGGCGTTGATCCGAGATTGAAGCGCGAAGGCAGACTATGAAAGCCGCAGGCAAAAGCGCGAAAGTGCCGTTCGGCACGGCCAGGTTCTCAAGGGTTCAGAACGTCCGCTACCTGAGTTGGGAAGACGCATTTGACGTCGAATTCGAGGACGGGTTGTGCATCCTGGAGCGGCACGGCACGATTCGAAAAGCCAACAGGATTTCGCCCAAAGCGAAGTTCGATCATCTGGAAATTGAGGACTGGTGCCACGCCGGATTCTTCGTTCACTACGACAACGGCCAGGTGGCCGAAGTCTCCTGGGCGTTCATTCGCGAATTGCCGCCACAGAAATAGGACTCATGCCGACCGTGGACGAGAAGGCCATCCAGGCGCTCGAACGCCCCAGCCCCCGGCTCATGCAGTATTACTTCCTGTGCAGCCTGGTGACCGGGCCGCTGTTTCCCATCACGATCCTGCCTTCCTACTTCAAATACCACACGCTGCGCTACCGGTTTGATGACGAAGGCATCTCCATGCGCTGGGGCATCCTGTTTCGCCGGGAAGTCATCCTCAACTACGCGCGCATCCAGGACATCCACCTGACGTCAAACATCATCGAACGCTGGCTCGGCCTGGCGCGCGTGCAAATCCAGACCGCCAGCGGCAGCGCCAGCGCCGAGATGACCATCGAAGGCTTGCTCGAATTCGAGGCCATCCGCGATTTCCTTTACTCGAAGATGCGCGGACGCAAGGAGCATGATCTGAGGCGTTCCCAATCTTCCGCGGCGGTCGCGGCATCGTCCGCTGACGCGTCCGCGCCGAGCGAGTCCGCTTCTGAACTCTCCGCAATTCTCCGCGAAATCTGCGCCGAGTTGCGTGCGATTCGTCTGAGCCTGGAACCGAAGGACTCGCCTCTTCCCCACGAGAGTTCCCCTCTCCCGTCCTGCGGACACCCTCTCCCCCTCCGCCCCCTCCGAGGGGGAGAGGGAACGGGAGAGAGGGCCGTTCGTGGGGAGGGATCCCATGGGTTCCATGTGCGAACCCTTTCGGAGAATTCTCCTCCACCGCCTCATGGTTGACGCGCTCAAATCGCTCGTGCTGGCGGTCTGCAAAGTGCCGCCCGAACCCGAACCGCCGGCCGGATCGCCTGGCTCGGTGCGAGTTTTTCGCGCCGCTCGGAGCTTTTACACACTGAGCCTGATCAAATGGGGCCTCGCGCAAACGGGCGCGCTCATTGGCATCTTCGCGGTGCTGGGGTTCGACTTCGGCCAACATATCCTCCCGTCGCGCGCCTGGTTGAGCAACGTCTTTCGCGTCGTCGAAATGTTCGCGCTCGCCGGCTTGTTCGCGCAAATGCCGTTCTCCTACTTCCTGGTTCGGCTCGATTTCGAGATGCGCTGGTACCTCGTGACCGACCGCAGCCTCCGCATCCGCCACGGCGTGGTCAGCGTCCGCGAATTGACCATGACCTTCGCCAACATCCAGCAAATGACGATTCGCCAGGGGCCGTTGCAGCGGTTGCTCGGCATCGCCGATCTTCAAGTGCAAACGGCCGGCGGTGGAAGTCCCGGCGGCGGGGAAAGCGGCGGTACACGTGGACATGGCGCCGCGGAATCGATGCACGTGGGCTATTTTCACGGCGTGGACAATGCGCAAACCATCCGCGACCTCATTTTCGAGCGCTTGCGGCAGCACCGCGACGCGGGGTTGGGCGATCCGGATGATGTGGCTCGCGAGAACCCGGCTCCGCTCCAGGCCGATTCCGATGTCGTTGAGGCCGCTCGATCCATGCTTGCGGAAGCGCGCGCACTGCGGAAAGCTTTGGCCCGGTTCGCGCACAATCCTCAGCCGTGACGATCACATTTCAAAATCTCAACAAAAGCAAACGAAGGAAACGAAGACCCGGAAGGGGTTGACAGCACCTGCCCGCCTTCGTTCTCTTTGTTGCCTTTTGTTCAACTGAATGGCTCCGGTTTATTAGGTCAGGAGTCCGTCGATTCTCGCTCGCGCAGCCGCGCCATGAAACCGGCGTCGCGGCCCGAAAGATCCGCGCGGCGTTGATCGGCCAGGAGTTGACCGTAAGTCCGCACGTCCCGCGCAAACATGTCCAGGCGTCGCTGGAGCGTCTCGCTGATCACGCGCCCGTCCCGCACGTCCTCGCCGTCCATGAAGGACACGCCGTAGGGCAGCGACCACGCGTAGCACTGGCGCGCGACAGTCCGGAGCTGGTCGGTCACTGTCAGGCCCTTTTCGTGCGAGGCCACGATCGTCGCGAAAAGTTTGCCGGTGAACTCGTGCCAGAAGTGATCCAGAAAATTCTTCAGCGCGCTGCTGATGCTGCCGTGGTAATCCGGGGTTCCCAACACATACACGTCCGCCCTCTTCACTCGCGCCTGGAGCGCCGGGTAAATCGTGGAAGCGTGCGCGGAATCCGGATTGTAGAGTTCGAGCGGTTCGGCCAGCAGATCGAGGACATCAACGCGGCAGCCTTTCACAGCCAACTCGGATGCGACCTGGCTCACCACGACGCGAGTGACGGAGGTTTTGTTGAGGCTGCCCACCACGGCAAGCACGTTCAGCGCGGCGTTTGACATGGCCCGACGATAAGCAAAGCGACCGACTCGGCGC
Organism: Verrucomicrobiota bacterium; assembly: GCA_016871535.1. Classification (NCBI taxonomy): domain Bacteria; kingdom Pseudomonadati; phylum Verrucomicrobiota; species Verrucomicrobiota bacterium. The sequence goes on along the minus strand of VHCZ01000017.1, from coordinate 15,660 downwards.
AATCCGGCAGCTCAGCCAAGTCCGGGTGATCTGGAAGAGACGTGATTCAAACCAGCCGTCGGCGATGCGGTGAGGTGCGTGAAACGTGAAACGTAAAAGAATGATCCGTGGTTTGAGGTTATCCGAGTTGCGACGGTTCAAACACGCTGCTAACTCGCGAACCCCACAAAGCGGAATAACTCCACCAGACCCCACGCCACCGCGCCGCTTACTGGCAGCGTCATGAGCCACGCCCAAACCATTCGCTCCACCACCGTCCATTTGATCGCATTCAAGCGCTTGGCGGATCCCACGCCCATGATTGAGCTCGAGATGACGTGCGTGGTGGAAAGCGGCATACCCATGTGGCTGGCGCATTGAATCACGGCGGCGGCGGTCGTTTGCGCCGCGAAGCCGTGAATTTTCTGTAGCTTCACCATTTTGTGCCCCAGCGTCTTGATGATCCTCCATCCGCCGGCCGCGGTCCCGGCCGCCATGGTCAGTGCACAGGCGATTTTGACCCAAATATGAATCTCGAATTTGTCGGTCTTGAGGAAACTAAGCATCGCCGGCGTGTGATCGAAGGCGCCGGCCGTGGTGGCGGAGAAAAGCGTCAGCGCGATGACACCCATGGTTTTTTGCGCGTCGTTCGTGCCGTGGCTGAAGCTCATCCAGGCTGAACTGAGCAACTGTAGGCGCGCAAACAGGTGATTGACATTGCCCGGACGGGCGCGCCGGAACAGAACGGTCAACAGGCCCACGAACAGAAAGCCGACGAGCAAGCCGCAGACCGGCGCGGCGAACATCGGCCAAGCGACTTTGGGCCAGAGCCCCTCCCATTTCTGCGTGGCCGCGTTGAACGCCGACCATTTGATCGCGGACCAGTCATTGTGCGCGGACGCCAGCGCCGCTCCGCAGAGTCCGCCAATCAAGGCATGGCTGGAGCTGGACGGCAGCCCCACCCACCAGGTCACCAGATTCCAAATGATGCCGGCGAGCAAAGCGGACAGAATGGTGTGCGTGTTGATCAGTTGGATATCGACCAGGCCCTTGCCAATCGTGCTGGCGACGGCCGTGCCGGCCAGCGCGCCGGCCAGGTTAAAAATGGCCGACATCATCACCGCCTGGCCTGGAGTCAATACTTTGGTCGAAACCACCGTGGCGATCGAGTTGGCGGTGTCGTGGAATCCATTGATGTATTCAAACATCAACGCGACCAGAATGACCAGAAGGGCGAGCGCCATGTCGAGCAATCTTGCTGTGTCGCGACCGGAATGCGAGATGTTCCCGGAGCCAGGTCGAGTTTTGTGTGCGTTTCTTGAATCAGGTACCGCGGGGTGTTCAGATTCGCCTCACCCGACCCAACCGGCGAGCCGAGCCGCCCGAACGAGCAGATACGCGATGCCCCCGGTCGCCGGGATGGTCAGTATCCAGGTCCAGATAATCCTTTCTACCAACTCCCAGCGGAGCGCATTTGGGTTTTTCGCCGTGCCCACGCCCATGATCGACGTCGAGATGGCGTGCGTGGTGGAGACCGGCATGCCGAAATGCGCCGCCGTCATGAGCACGGTGGCCGCCGTCGTTTCGGCGGCGAATCCATGCACGGGTTGGAGCCGGACCATTTTGTGGCCGAGGGTCTTGATTATTCTCCAACCGCCCGCTGCCGTCCCGGCGGCCATGGTCAAGGCGCAAACGATTTTGACCCAGACCGCAATTTCAAAGGTGGGGGTCTGCAGAAAACTCAGCCAGGCCGGCAAATCCTTGAATTCCCCGGCTTTCGTCGCCGAAAACAAGGCCAGGGCGATGATGCCCATCGTCTTTTGCGCGTCGTTGCTCCCGTGGCTGAAGCCCATGTAGCCGGCGCTCAAGAGCTGGAGCTTGCCAAAAACTTGATTGACGATGAGCGGTTTCACGGTCCGCAGGCAGCCGTAAAGGAGCGCTATCAAGAGCACGCCGACGACGAACCCGAGCAGAGGCGACGTAAACATCGGCAGGATGACCTTGTAGAGTAATCCGCCCCAGGCATACCACGGCTTGGCGGGATCGGGCGTGGACCAGATGATCACGCTCCAGTTGTTGTGGGCAGCCGCCAGGGTCGCTCCCAACAACCCGCCGATGAGCGCGTGCGTGGAACTCGACGGGAGGCCGAACCACCAGGTGATCAGGTTCCAAATAATGCCTCCCACCAAACCGCACACAATGACCGCGCTGGTCACATATTGCGTGTCCACCAGACCTTTGCCAATCGTGGTCGCCACCGCCGTTCCGGCCAGGGCGCCAAACAGATTGGTCACCGCGGCAAGCACGACCGCCTGGCGGGGGCTCAGCACTTTCGTTCCGACCACGGTCGCGATGGAATTCGCCGTGTCGTGGAAACCGTTGATGTATTCGAAAATCAGCGCGACCAGGATGACGGTGAGGATGAGCGTCATGCAGCAGGCTTTTCAGGAATTCTTCATCACGATCTGAGAAATCACATTCCCTGCGTCCCGGCAGCGATCCACCACTTTTTCCAGCAATTCGTAAAGGTCTTTCATGATGATGACTTTCAAAGGATCGTGCTTCCCGCTGTAGAGGTCTTTGTACAACTCCAGGATCAGTTTGTCCGCGTCGCCCTCGATGCGCTGGAGAAGTTCGTTTTGATCCTTCACTTGCTCCAGGTTCATGCCGCGGCGCAGACCTTTGATCATGGCCAGCACTGTTTCCGTCGCTTCCTGCATCATCGGCCCGTGCCTGGAGAAATCTTCGCCGCGCAAGTGTTGTGGGGCGATTAGCATCCGCTCGCCGATTTTCTCGACCGTCTTGGGAATTTTGTAGAGCGCGTTGGAAAGGGCCTCGATGTCCTCGCGTTCCAGAGCCGTCACGAAAGTCGTGCACAACGCTTCGCTGATTTCCGCGGTGATCCGTTTGTCTTTGCGGCGTGACTGGATGAAGGCGTCGAGGGTCCCGGTTTGATGCGCGCTTTTCGCGAATTGGATCAGCGCCTGCACGCTGGCCCGGGCCTGCTCCGCGCTGGCTTCGAGGAGGTCAAAGAACTTGTCTTCTTTTCCGAGGAGTCGCTGTAGTGAGAACATAACAGTCCCTTTCTAACATTAACGGACCGAAAAATCCAAAAGTTTATCGGCGCGCTGACCCGCCAAATCCGCCAAGCGGCTCAACCCCAGTCAAAACTTGTCTCTCGCGGCGGCCAATTTCCACTGAACGCTTCGCCCATTGAACGCCTGGACCGATTCACCGGTTAGGTGCCGGCCCGTGTCCTTGGCAACTCGTTTGGCTTCTTGTGTGTCTGTTGTGTTTCATGGGCCCAACTGCTGCTCAAAAACTGACTGAGATACACCGACACGCTCTACGCTCTACGCTCCACGACTTTGATTGCGGCCATTTCACGTGGTGAGTATGGTCCCCGCATGAGTGATCCGAAGCACGAAGAACTAATGCGCCTGGTCCACCGGCAGCTTGAACTGATCGGGGAAGACCCGGATCGGGATGGGCTCAAGCGCACGCCATTGCGCGTCGCCAGAGCCTGGGAATTCCTGACGCAAGGCTATGGCAAAGATCCGAAAGCCATCTTGAACGGCGCGCTGTTCGCGGCCAAGTCCGACGAAATGGTCATCGTCAAGGACATCGATTTCTACAGCCTGTGCGAGCATCACCTGCTCCCTTTCTTCGGCAAATGCCACATTGCGTATTTGCCCACGGACCGGGTCATTGGACTCTCCAAACTCCCGCGCCTGGTGGAGGTGTTCGCCCGCCGTTTGCAGGTGCAGGAACGGATGACCCATGAAATCGCGGCGACGATCGAGGAATTGATCCAACCCCAAGGCGTCGGCGTGATCGTGGAAGGACAGCACCTCTGCATGATGATGCGCGGAGTCGAGAAACAAAACTCCTGCGCCATCACTTCGGCCATGCTCGGCCGCTTCCGGGACGACGCCCGGACGCGCGGGGAATTCCTGGACTTGATTCGCCACCGACGAAGCGGGCCGTGACCCCGTAAATGTTAGGCTTGCTAAAAGCGGTCTCCTGCCTAGATTAAGCGGCTCAAATTTTTGAAAGAATGAATCTTGACGCGCTGCGGGCTCTGCTCGCCATGGGAATGCCGCCTCCGGCCGACGGGAAACAACGCAACCCGGCGGGAGATATGGTGTACTCCATGGGCCTGCTGGTCATTTTCGGGCTGATGTTCTACGTGGTCCTGATTCGTCCCCAGCAGAAGAAAGCCCGAGAACATGCCGAATTGATGAAAGCGCTGCGCCCCGGCGACAAGATCCTGACCAGCGGCGGCATCCTCGGCGTCGTCATCAGCGTCAAAGACAAAAGCGTCTCGATCCGCTCCGCCGACACCAAATTGGAGATTCTGAAAAGCGCAGTCTCCGAGATTACCGAGAAAGCCGCCAGTTCCTCCGAGGCCTAACCTTCTGACTTCATGAGCCGAAATCTACTTGGAAGATTCCTGTTCCTCCTCTTCGTCCTCGCCTGGTCGTTGTGGGAGACTTATCCGCCGCAGGCCCGCAACCTGATCGACGTCTTCAACGAACAAGCCTCCAATCGCGACACCAATTTCACCGCCATCGTCCAGCAAGCGCAAAAGCTCCAGCAAGCCAACCCGCAGCGGACCTACGCGAATCTGGTGGAAGCCGTCGGCACGAACGATCTCACTCGTTATTTTCCGGGGATCAAGCTCAAGGACGAAGCGAATCCAAATCGCGCGATCCTGCTCCAGTTGCAGCGCAGCTCGGCCGGGCGGATCAAGCTGGGACTGGACTTGCAAGGCGGCACATCGCTCCTCGTCGCGCTGGACACGAGCAAATTGAACACGAACCAATTGAGCCAGGCGGATCAAAAAGAACTCGCGATTTCCCAGGCGCTCGAGGTCTTGCGCCGGCGGGTGGATCGGCTGGGTGTGACCGAACCCATCCTCACGCCCGTGGACGACGACCGGATCGAGATTCAGTTGCCGGGCCTGTCCGAAGCGGAAAAGGAAACGGCCCGCAACACCATCAAGAAAGTTGCCTTCCTCGAATTCCGGTTGGTGCATGAGCGCAGCTCCGAACAGCTTGCCTCTGGGTTGATTGATCCGGGGTATGAGGTGAAGACGATCAAACAGCGCACGGGACGCGCGGATCAGCAGGAGGTTCAACGCTACGTCGTCAAAAGGAAAGCCGAGCAAGGTTTGACCGGGAACTACATCGTCCGCGCCGGCGTGGAGCCGGACCCGCTCACGAACGAGCCTCACGTGACCATGAAGTTCAACAGCGAAGGCGCCATCTTGTTCGAGAAGATTACCACAGAAAATGTCGGCCGCCAGTTGGCCATCGTGCTCGATGGTGAACTTTACTCCGCTCCGGTGATTCGGGGTCCCATCGGCGGGGGCAATGCGGTCATTGAGGGCCGTTTCACGGTTAAGGAAGCTTACGAGCTGGCTTATGTCCTGGAGAATCCACTCCAGGTGCCCGTCAGCATCCTCCAGGAATACAGCGTCGAGCCGTCGCTGGGCAAAGACTCCATCGAGAGCGGGATTCGCGCTTCGCTGATCGGGACGATCCTGGTGTCGGCGTTCATGCTGGTCTATTACCTCTTTGCCGGCCTGGTCGCCAACGTCGCGCTCCTTCTGAACGTCATTATCCTGATTGGGGTCATGTGTTCGATCGACACAACCCTGACGCTGCCCGGCATTGCCGGCATCGTGCTCACCATCGGTATGGCGGTCGATGCCAACGTGCTCATCTTCGAGCGCATGCGCGAGGAATCCGCGGCAGGCAAATCCATCCGGGGCGCGCTGGCTGCGGGCTACGACAAAGCGTTTGGCACGATTCTCGATTCCAACCTGACCACGCTGATTTCTGCCATCATCTTGATCGCCCTTGGCTCCGGTCCGGTCAAAGGCTTTGGCGTCACCTTGACCATCGGCATCGCGGTCAGCATGTTTACCGCGCTGGTCGTGACGCGTCTCATCTTCGATTGGTTGCTCTCCAAAGGCTGGCTGAAATCCGTCCCGATGCTCCAGTTCGTCAAACAGACGCACTTTGATTTCTTGAAATGGGCCAAACCCGCTTTCATCGCTTCCTGGCTGTTGATCGCCGTGGGCATGGGCTCGGGCATTTACCGGGGACGCGACACGCTGGGGGTGGATTTCGCGGGCGGCGACCGGGTGACATTGTCGTTTGCCCAGAAGATTGAAGTGGAACAAATCCGCGGCGCCTTGAGCAAAGCCGGGATCAGCGAATCATTCATCCAGTATCAAAAGGATTTGTCCGGCCTCGAAGCCAGCGAGGTCGTCCAAATCACCACGCCCTTCGGAAAGGGAACGAATGTCGTCGATGCGCTCAACCAGAATTTCAATGACGCGAAGTTTGTAAAGAAGGGCGATTACAATGTCGGCCCGACCGTCGGCGCGAAGATCCTTCAAACCGCGCTGATCTCAACCGTCCTGGCGTTGTTCGGAATTCTGGCTTACGTGGCCTTCCGCTATGAATACTCTTTCGCGTTGGGCGCGGTCTTCGCCATCATCCATGACGTGTTCATGACGACCGGGTGGTTTTGTTTGACCGGGCGCGAATTCAGCGCGCCTATGGTCGCGGCCATTCTGACCATCATCGGTTTCTCCATCAACGACACCATCGTCATCTTCGACCGCATCCGCGAAGACTTGAAGCTGGGCATCCGCGGCACGTTCAAAGACGTGATCAACACGGCGGTCAACCAGACGCTGAGCCGGACGATCATCACCTCGGGAACGGTGCTTCTGGCTACGCTCTCACTCTATATCTTCGGCGGACCGGTCATCAATGATTTCGCTTTCACCTTCCTGGTGGGCATCCTGACGGGCACTTACTCGACGATCTACATTGCCAGCGCCTTCGTCCTCTGGTGGCACAAGGGAGAGCGTCCCACCATCGGCCCTGGCTCGCAGGTGGCCCTCGACGACACGACAGTGACCGCTCGGGCGTGATTCCGGGCGCATGCTTGCACTGGTCGAAATCACGGCGTGGCATTGGACGGGTTTTATCGTGGGGGTCCTGATCTTCGTCGCGCTCGATCTCTTCGTCTTTCATCGCGACACCCACGCAGTCACCTTTAAGGACGCGTTCTTCTGGACGACGGTTTGCTTCATCCTCGCGATGTTCTTCGGCGTCGCGCTGGTCCCGACGCGGGGCAAGGACGAAGCGATGGAATTCATCACCGGCTACATCATCGAGTTGTCGCTCTCGATGGACAATGTGTTTGTCATCGCCCTGATCTTCGCCTACTTCCGCGTGCCCGCCGAATACCAGCATCGCGTGCTGTTTTTCGGCTTCATCGACGCGCTCGTCATGCGCGGGACGATCATCGCGATCGGCACGAAGGTGGTGGAGAAATTCCATTTCATCCTCTACATCCTGGGCGCCTTTCTCGTTTACAGCGGGATCAAGATGATCTTTGCCAAAGAAGAAGGCGTTCACCCGGAGCGGAATCCGGTCATCCGGCTGGCGCAACGCTGGTTTCCGGTCACGACGCATTTTGACGGCGCCCATTTCTTCACCCGGCTCGACGGCCGCCGCGCCTTGACGCCGCTGGCGCTGGTGTTGCTCATGGTGGAGACGACGGATCTGGTGTTCGCGGTGGATTCGATCCCGGCCATTTTCGGAGTCACGACCAAGCCGTTCATCATTTTCACATCGAACATTTTCGCCATCCTGGGATTGCGTTCGCTCTACTTCGTGCTGGTCGGCGCCCTGGAGTATTTTCGCTATTTGAAAGCAGGCCTGGCCATTGTCCTGGTTTTCATTGGGGCCAAAATGGTGGGCGAAAAAGTCATTCACATCGCCACCGTGTGGTCTCTGGTGATCGTCGCCGGCATCATCATCATCTCGATTGTGGCGTCCATCCTCCGGGCCAAATGCGAGCCGCATCAACAACCGTGAGGCCGGGAAGAGCAGTTGAAGCCCGCGGTCCGAACGTTCCTGTTTTTCGGACACGCTCTGACGGAACACGCTCATGAAGCACCGCTGGACATTGGCGCCGCCTCAAGCCGCCCTTGCCGAGGTGCTGGTCCGGGCCTTGTCCATCTCACCCCTGCTGGCCCAATGCCTCTTGAACCGCGGCCTGAGCGCGCCCGAACCTTCCCGGCTTTTCCTTCAGCCGCGCCTCAAGAACTTGTCGGATCCATTTCTTTTGCCGGACATGGACCGTGCGGTCGATCGATTGGCGCGCGCCAGAGAGAACAACGAACCGGTCGTTATCTTCGGCGACTACGATGTGGATGGCGTCACTTCAGCCGCGCTGCTCCTGGAAGTTCTGGAGAAACTCGGCTGGCAGGTCCACTGTTATCTCCCGCACCGATTGGAGGAGGGTTACGGATTGAGCCAGGACGCCGTGGAGAATTGCCTGGCGAAATTCCCGACGTCGCTTTTGCTCGCAGTGGATTGCGGTTCCACCGCCATGGCGCCTATCGCGTGGCTGCGCGACCGAGGCATCGATGTCGTGGTGCTGGATCACCACCAAATCTCCCATCCGCCGCCCGCCGCCCGCGCGCTCGTCAATCCGCAGGTCCCGTCGAACCACGAATCGGATTTCACCGAACTTTGCTCGGTGGGGATCGCGTTCAAACTGGCGCACGCTCTGGTAAAACGCGGGCGGATCTTGGGTTGGCCCGCCGCAGCAGAATTCGATCTGCGCCCCTTGCTGGACTTGGTTGCGCTCGGAACCATCGCGGATATCGTGCCCTTGACCGGTGAAAATCGAATCCTGGTCTCCGCCGGACTCGAACGGCTCAATCGCACTCAACGGCCGGGTTTGCAGGCTTTGCGCGATGTCGCCCAGATCCGGGCGCCCATCGGCGTGTATGAAGTCGGCTTCCAACTGGCGCCTCGGCTGAACGCCGCCGGCCGGCTGGAAAATGCGCTTCAAGCTCTGGAACTCCTCCGCGCCTGCGACGCCAGCCTTGCCCCGAATTTGGCCCGTGAACTGGACGCCCAGAACCGCGAGCGCCAGAAGATCGAACGCGGCATTTTCGAGGAAGTGGTCGGCGCCGTTCGCGCCCGGTTCAATCCCCAGACAGATTACGTCGTGGTTGAAGGCGGATTGCTCTGGCACGTCGGCGTCGTGGGCATCGTCGCTTCCCGGGTGCTCCGCGAATTCTATCGGCCCACGATCATCGTCGGCGGCGAAGGGGACGAATGGCGCGGCTCCGGACGGAGCATCGAAGGGTTCGATCTCGCCGCGGCGTTGCGCGAATGCGACGATTTGTTGGTCCGGCACGGAGGCCACGCCATGGCCGCCGGACTGACCATTCATCCCGACAAAGTCGATGCCTTGCGCCGCCGGCTAAACGAGTTGGCTCAACGCACTCTGAATCCCGGCCTGTTGCAGCCGGCGCTACGCCTGGATGCGGAGGTTGCGCTTGCGGATGTGACCCTGGATCGCCTGGCGGAGTTGGAGCAACTGGAGCCCTTCGGCCAGGGTAATCCGCCGATTCAATTCGTCGCCCGCCGGCTCACCCAACAGCGCCCTTCCCAACGCGTGGGCAAAGAACAGCAGCATCTGAAAATGTGGGTCACGGACGGGACAGCCGTGCAGGAAGCCGTTTGCTGGAATTGCGCGAAAAGTTCCGAACCCGCCGGCCGATTCGATCTGGTGTTCGTGCCGCAGATCAACGATTTCAACGGCCGCTCCACTGTGCAACTGAAGATGCTGGATTGGGCCCCGGTTGATGGCTTGGATTACTCCGGTGGCAACACTTGAACCTGCTTGACGGTTGACAAAAGTCTGAACCCGCGCCGATGAACCATTCAGAACGTTTGATCCGAAGGCTCATTGGGTTCGCCGTTCACGCACGCGCCGGGCGATGTCCTCCAGATCCTGCTCCTTCCACTCCTCCGCTGTCTCCGCTGTGCCTTGATTACTGATTACTGAACACTGATCACTGATTCCTCTCGACACCCCGCCTCTACCTTCCAAGAATTCCAGCCATGATCTCCGCCATTCTCGTCGCGGCCGGCCAGAGCACCCGCATGGGCGCGGGTGTGGACAAGCTCTTCCTGGAAGTGGCCGGATGCCCTCTCGTGGCGCACACCTGGCAACGCCTTGATTCCAACCCGGACCTCAACGAGATCATCGTGGTCGTTCGCGATGGGATGCAACGCGCCTTTCAAGAGCTGGCCGGTCAATGCGGATTCAAGAAACGATTCCAGTTGGTCGCCGGCGGCAAGGAACGCCAGGATTCAGTCTGGAACGGCTTGCAGGCAGTTTCCTCCGACGCAGAAATCGTCGTGATCCAGGACGCCGCCCGGCCTTGCACGTCGCCCCAACTGATCGCGGACACGATCCAGGCCGCTCGCGAAGTCGGCGCCGCGGTCGCGGCCCAGCGCGTCACCGACACGATCAAGGAATCCGCCGGCGGCACGACGATCCAGCGCACCGTTGACCGCGCCCGCCTCTGGGCCGTTCAAACCCCGCAAACGTTCCGTGCCGAAGTGATCCGCCGCGCCCTGGCAGCCGTGCGGCAGAAAGGCCTTCTGATTACCGACGACACGGCGGCTTGCGAATTGATCGGGCAACCGGTCAAGCTGATTGAAAGCGCCGCGCCCAACCCGAAGGTCACGTCGCCTGCGGACTTGCCGTTGGTCGAGCTGCTTCTCTGAGGCGCCTTGGAAGGGGGGGGCTCTTCCGCTTCCCAAGCGGAGAGCCTGTGTTAGTTTCGGAACGTCCATCGGACCCACAGCTCACGCTTGGCTCTTCCATGCGCAGGAATCGGGCAAACAACTTGTCGTTCACATGGGCGGCCGTCAGCACACCTACGACTACAGCGTGGCCGTTTTTCAGGGTGGGGTCCCGCCCCTGTCCGACGACCCGCAGGTCATTATCGACTGATTGAGCAGGACGGGATTTCGTCCGTGCCCGAAATCTGTTCCGTACGGAACAGATTTCGGGTCGCAGCCAGCCCCGCGTTGTGGCGAAAAGCCCGGGGATCGAGAGGGAGCGCACGCCGCTGGTGCCGCTGGCGTGCGGTGTTCGGCGGCTCGCCAAACACTCGGACGTCGCAATTGTCTATCCCTGTTTGGCGAACGTAAAAACTCGACGCCAAAAGTCGTCGCCGGGCCGGCGTCGGCACGCCAGCGGCGCGCGCTCCCCAGCGGACTGAATTGCCTGGCTAAGCTCTTGGAGCGTTATCGACGGCCTGACGTGACAACGCCGCTTCGCGCTCGAGCAACGTCGGATGCGAATAGAAGAACCGGCTGTAGAGCGGGTGCGGCGTCAGATTGCTCAGGTTTTTCTCCGTGAGCCTCCGCAGCGCGCCCACGAGAAACTCCGGACCGCCCATGGCGGCGGCGGCGTAGGCATCCGCCTGGTATTCGTGGCGACGCGAAATGACGTTGGCCAGGGGCGAAAACCAAAAGGTGAGCAGCCCGCTCAACAACGCGAACAGGAGCAGAGCCGGCGCCAGGCTGCCGGGCTGAAAACCGAATACAGCGTAAAACCACGCTTGCTCCGCCAGCCACGCGAGAGCGTAAAAACCGAGTAAAAGCGCGACCGCGCTGAAGGCCAGCATCTTCGGGACGTGCCGCCTTTTCCAGTGACCGATCTCGTGGGCCAGCACGCTCTCCAGTTCCGGCTCGGTCAATTCCTGGATCAGCGTGTCAAACAGAACGATTTTTCGGAAGCGGCCGAACGCGGTGAAGAACGCGTTCGAGTGGCGGGAGCGTTTGCTGCCATCCATGACCTGGATGCCGGCGACGCGGAACCGAGCGCGTTCGGCCAGCGCGTGCAGACGGTCGCGCAAGCTGCCTGCCGAAAGCGGCGAGAATTTGTTGAACAACGGCAGAATGACGCTCGGAGCCAGCACGATCATGAGCAGTTGAAAGCCGAGCACGCTCGCCCAGGCCCACACCCACCACGCCGTCCCCGCCCACTCGACCAACTTCAAAATCAGAGCAAGCAATGGAACACCGAGAACGAGCGCGAGCAGCAACCCTTTCGCGCGGTCCGACCACCAGAGTTTTGGAGTCGTGGTGTTGAACCCGAAGCGCGCTTCGAGATGGAACTGCGCATACCAGTCGAACGGCAAACTGGTCAGACTCAGCGCCACACCCGCCGCAAAAACGAATCCCGCCATCGCCCAAACTGAGGTCCCAAAGGTATGGACGAAGAATTGGAATACCCAGGGCAGGCATCCGCTGAACAGCACGCCGAGAAGAATCAGCGCGCCGTACGCTTCTTCCACCTGGTTGAGCCGGCTCTTGGCGAGCGTGTACTCGACGGACCTGGAGTAGGTCGCTGCATCGAGACGGCCGCTGAAGGCTTCCGGGACGGCGCCGGCATGCTTCAGCACGTGGCTCTGATTCAGGCGTTCCAGCCAGAACTGCGCGGCCCACCGGGTCGCGATCAGGACCAAGACGATCAAGCTCGCCAACGATGTCGGATGCATAGAACGGGCGAGTATGTCCGGAAAGAATGAATTGCAGCAACTCGGGAAAATTCTCGCAGTTCGCGTCCACTCTTACTCCGGCCGCGATTCCAGGGCGACGCGCAGTGGCATGGGCCCGGTGGCGCGTATCCGGTAGAGACCGGTAGAGATAGTATTGATTTTCCTGCTGTGCAAGGGCACCGGACTTTGCTCAAACTGCCCGCCGACAACCCCAATCAGAAAGCGAGGCAACTATGACATTGCAACGATTCTCCATCGGAAAACAATCCCGCGGTCTCTTCGCCCTGACGCTCCTGGCCGCGGCGGCGGTCCACGCCCAGAACCTGCCCCTCGTCAGCGAGGTCGAGCCGCAGCCGTTCATGGCGCAAGTCCGGCGCTTGATCGAGGCGGCCGATTACCTGGGCTCGCCCTTTAGCGCGGCGGAAAAATCAGCGCTCGATCAAGCCATGCAGCGGGGCGATGCCGCCGCTTGCGAAAAGATTCAGGCGGTGCTCGACGCCCATTGCCTCTTCGGCGTGACGATCAATCCGGAGAACCGCGTGAAAGTCGCGCAAGGCCAGGCCCGGCCCGAACTGGTCGAGCAAGGGTGGCGGCAATTTCTCGTCAAAGTTCAGAATGACTCCGGGTCCACGGCGCCGCTCGTCGCCGTCAGCCCCAACGCAATCTCGCGGTTCGACTCCGGCTCAGCCCGCACGCCGTCGGACCTCGAATATCGCAAGCGCGGCGACACCTCGCCCCGCCGCGACGCCGATCTCTGGCTCGATCTGCAGACCTTCGACAAACAGCCGCTCCGCCCGGCGTTGAGCGGGCTGACGCTGGAGTATCGCATCGTGCAACTCTTCAGCCGCGACGCCGGCAAGCGGGAAGCGAAGTTTTCCTTCAACATCGGCCAGGGCACCCAAGACATCGGCTTTCGCAACGAAGTGGATATCCTCTTCAACTGCCAGCCCGCGCGTGAAGTGAGGCTCCGTGTCCTCGACGAAAACAGCCAGCCGACGACGGCGTCGTTCCTCATTCGCGACCAGGCGCTGCGCGTTTATCCTTCGCAGGCAAAACGCCTTGCGCCCGATTTCGCGTTTCATCCGCAGGTCTATCGTGGCGATGGCGAAACCGTCAAACTGCCCGACGGCATTTACAACATCGAGTTTATGCGCGGGCCGGAATCGATTGTGCAAAAGCAGACGCTCGTCGTAGGCCGGACAACCAAGAGCGCGGCGTTCAAAGTCGAACGCTGGATTGATCCGTCCAAACTCGGCTGGTGGTCGGGCGATCATCACATTCACGCCGCCGGTTGCGCCCATTACACCAATCCCACCGAAGGGGTGCACGCACCGGACATGATCCGGCATTGTATGGGCGAAGATCTGAAGGTGGGAAGCAATTTGACCTGGGGGCCGTGTTTCGATTACCAGAAACAATTCTTCACCGGCAAGGACGACAAGGTTTCGCAATATCCTTACCTGCTGCGCTACGACATCGAAGTGTCCGGTTTCGGTTCGCATCAATCCGGACACCTCTGCTTGCTGCGGTTGAAGGAGGGAATGTATCCGGGCGGCGAGTCGAAGCACCACTGGCCCACGCTGGGCTTGAACACGCTGCGCTGGGCGAAGAAGCAAGGCGCCGTCACCGGCCCGGCGCATTCGGGCAGCGGGCTCAACGTGCCGTCCACCGAACTGCCGAATTATCTGATCCCGCGCTACGATGGGATTGGCGCGAATGAATTTGTGGTCGATGTGACGCACGAGGTTCCAGGGCCGGATGGCAAGCTGGTCCCGGCCGTGGATTTCACTTCGACCGTCGATACCAGCCCGTTTGCGGAATTGAACATGTGGTATCACGTGCTGAACTGCGGCTTCCGCCAGCGCATCAGCGGTGAGACGGATTTCCCGTGCATCTATGGCGAGCGCGTCGGCGTGGGCCGCAGTTACGCGAAGCTCGACGGCAAACTCGATTACGATCAGTGGTGCGAAAGCATCCGCCAGGGCCGCTGCTACGTGAGCGACGGGCGGAGCCATTTGCTGGAGTTCAAAGCCAACGCCGGCGCGACCGGTGTCGCAGTCGGTGAAAAGGGAAGCGAATTGCGCCTCGACCGGGCGGGGTCCGTGCGATTGGCGGCCAAAGTCGCGGCCCGGCTCGACGAACAGCCGAATCCCGAGGCCAATGTCCGACGTTTTCCGTGGCATCTCGAACGCGCCCGCATCGCCGGCACGCGTGAAGTCCCGATCGAAGTCGTCGTGAACGGCTATCCCGTGGCGAAGAAAAATATTGTGGCCGACGGCAAGATGCAGGACGTGACGTTCGACGTGAAGATCGAGCGCAGTAGTTGGGTGGCGCTGAGGGTTTTCCCGTCGTCGCACACGAACCCCATCTTCGTTCTCGTGGACGGCAAACCGATCCGCGCCTCCAAGCGCAGCGCCGAGTGGTGTTTGAAAGGCGTCGATCAATGCTGGTCGCAAAAAGAGCGCACCTACGACGCGGACGAAAAAGAAGACGCCCAGCTGGCTTACGAACATGCGCGGCAAGTGTATCGAAAGATTCTGGCCGAAACTGAGGTGGATTAATCGCGAACCACAAAACGGCCCACGAGACAGACAGCACACCGGCTGCGGCGAAAGCTTTGCCAAACGGTATATGACATGTATCCGCGTAATCCGTGTGATCCGCGGTTTGTTTGATTTCTGTTCCGCCGCGCTGTGGAGTCCGGCCCCGATCCATATCTGGGCAATCCTTCTGGCGCGCTCGGCCCCAGTCTGCAATGCCGGTGCGGGTGTTTGCCCTGCGCCCAGCTTCGCAGCGGCATCTATCTTCGAAACTGCAATCAAGCCTTTTTCAATGGCAGTGGATGACTTCAATCGTGACGGCAAGCCTGACTTGGTTATGGTCAACGCCGATGGTGGCGTCTCGGTGTTGCTGAGCAAAGGCGACGGAACTTTCAGCGCCGCCCTGAACTACTCGACTGGATCGCTTCCGAGGGGAGTTGCGGTGAGTGACTTCAACCGTGATGGAAAACCCGACCTGGCCGTGCCGAACACCGGGGGCGTCTCCGTACTTTTGGGTACCGGCGATGGCGCCTTCCAGGCCGCCTCCAACCACAGCACGGGTTCGCGTTCTCTGTTCGTGGCGGCGAGCGACTTCAACGGTGACGGCCAGCCCGACCTCGCCGTTATCACTAACAGCGGCGTGTCCCTGCTGTTGGGCCAGGGCGATGGCACGTTCCAGACTGCCTTCAATCTCGGCGCGGGAGGGTTGCTTTCCTCCGTCGGCTTGGGCGACTT